>JAHEBE010000168.1 GCA_024642365.1 Algoriphagus sp. | reverse complement strand
TTGCTGAATGTTCAGAAACTCATCCCTGTGCGCTTCATTCTAAGTTCCAAACGATTCGGGATCACCTGACTGGAATGATGATGTCAACCACTTTACGCGGATTGGCTTCTGGGATTCAGGACGGTAGGAGTTTTCTGAAGATTTAAAAAAAAGAGTAAAAAAATGGAGAGAAGGTCTCCTTCGACATAAAAGATATGAATCAAATAGGTAACCAGAAAGTAGGGAGCATAGTTGCTCAGAACTTTCGAACTGCTCAAGTTTTCACTGCTTTCGACATCGATTTTTGTTGCAAGGGAGAGCTCAACTTGGCTGCAGCTTGCGAAATCCGAGGCCTTGATTTGGATGAGGTTAGTACAGCCTTAAGTTCAGTGATGGACACTTTGGATGGCACTGGAATTCAGGGCTTATCCATGTCACAGCTAATCAACCATATTTTGAAAGTTCACCACAAGTTTGTGGAGGAAAATATCCCTGCTATAAAGTTTTACTTAGAAAAGATCGAAGGAATTCATGGTGATAACCATCCTGAACTGCACGAAATAAAAGCATTGTTTTTTCAAGCAGCAGATGACCTTACGGTACATATGAAAAAAGAGGAGTTTATTCTTTTCCCATATATCAAAGCAATGGAGGATTCGGTGAACAACAATTATCCCCTTTCACCACCTCATTTTGGTGTGATCGAGAATCCAATCTCCATGATGGAACACGAACATGAAAATGAAGGAGATAGATTCAGAAGGATCTCATTCCTAAGCAATCATTATAGTCCTCCTGCTGATGCCTGTCAGACTTTCAAAGTTGCTTATTCAATGCTGGAGGAATTTGAACGTGATCTTCATACCCATATCCATTTGGAGAATAATATCCTTTTTCCAAAAGCGGTGGCTGTTTTTAATGATCTACAAAATTGAAAATTATGAACAGAATGCTTTCATATCTTTTTCCATTTGATTCTGAGAAGGAATTCCAAATAACTTGGATAGGATGGGCATTTACGTTCTTTTTTATCGCTTCGCTTTTTGGTTTGCTCATGCGTGCGTTTCATTTGGTTGAAGTTCCATGGTTAGCTTATAAAAATATTCTTCATACCCATTCTCACATTGCATTGCTTGGATGGGGATTTCTAATGCTTAATGCTGGAATAGTCTTTTCCTTAATTAGAAAAAAAGAGATCAATAAGGGCTATGGATGGCTTTTCATTGGAGGAGTGATCGCTGTAATCGGGATGCTTTTTTCGTTTCCATTTCAGGGCTATGGTTTGATCAGCATTAGCTTTTCCACACTCCAAATTTTAGTATCATATGGTTTTGCGGCAAAGCTCTTAAAAGCGATCCAATTACTTGAAAAAACTCCAGGCGTCAGACTGATTCGTTGGGCGATCCTATCCATGGTGATATCATCTCTAGGGCTTTGGGCATTGGGCCCGATAAGCTCCAGCTTGGGAAGAATGCATGAATTGTATTTCATGAGCATTCAATGGTTTTTACATTTCCAGCTAAACGGTTGGTTTGTTTTTGGGGTACTTGGATTGGTCGTTCTCTTTTTCGAAAACCGAGGCCTGACGATCAAATGGAGTGTCTGGCAAGAAATCATCCTTGTGATATCATTGGTTTTCACCTATGCCCTCGTGATTACATGGGCTAATCCAAGCCCAACAGCATTCGCTATTAATGGTTTGGCAGTGATCCTTCAATTGCTTGCATACTTGCTAATAATTACCCCACTTTTTGGGTTTGTAAGCAAATCGGGCATTAGCAAACTGGCGAAAACCTTGCTGTTTTTTGCATTGATCAGTTTATTCATCAAAGGATTACTTCAGGCCATTTTAGTACTCCCAGCAGTAGCCGTAATGTCCTATACCATTCGAATGTATGTGATTGGATTCCTGCACCTAGTGCTTTTGGGAATCATGACTTTAGGTTTGGGAGGGGTGGCAATTGCACGCGAATGGATAGATGAAAGTCGAGTTTTGAAATCCGGATGGCTATTTATTCTAATCGCTTTTGTCTCCTCCGAATCGCTATTGTTTTTACAGGGCACTTTGATCTGGGCTCGTTTAGGCTTTTTAAGTGATTATCACCTTTGGCTGTTCTTGGCGTCATGCCTTTTTCCGATTGGGATTTTATTCATTCTCAGGGCAGTAATCATTCAAAAAATTAAATCAGTAACCCATTCAAATTCAAAAATTTCTATTCAAAACAACTCAAAAATCAAGACTATGAAAAAGTCACTAATTCTGTCCATAGGTATCCTTGGGATATTCATGACTTCTTGTGGGGGAGGTGGAACCTCAGAAAGTTCTGCGACAACAGAAACCGTAACCGCAAACGAAACTCCAGCAGCAAGTCCTTCTGGGATTGGAGAAATAAAATCAGTAGACCTGGGTACGGGAATAGATGCTAAACTAGCTGAAGCAGGTTTGGCAATCGTGGACATGAAATGTACCGCCTGCCATCAATTAAATGATAAGCGATTGGTTGGGCCTGGGTTTCAGGGTGTGACCAATAGACGTCGACCAGAATGGATCATGAATATGATCACCAATGTAGACGTGATGCTAGATCAAGACCCAACAGCCCAAAAGCTATTGGAAGAGTGTCTTACTCGAATGCCAAACCAAAACATTACTCAAGCTGATGCTCGTGGTGTATTGGAGTATTTGAGGCAAAATGATGAAACTAAAGCAGGCGTGCGAGATGCCGCTGTCAAGTGATATTAAACCATTTAATCAATCCAAAACTATGAAAAAAAATGTTTGGCTATTGGCAGCTGGCTTGACAGCTGTTGCCTTAGCCCCAGGATGTAAGCCCAAAGGAGCACAAAGTGCTATTTCGGGAGATGCCGCCTCTAAAGTCTATGTCGCACCAGGAACGCATGATGAGTTTTACAACATCGTCTCAGGTGGTTTTAATGGTCAAATGTCTGTCGTAGGTCTTCCTTCAGGCAGAGTATTGAAAATTCTTCCCGTATTTTCTGTAAATCCTGAAAATGGCTACGGGTTTTCTGAAGAATCTAAGCCTATGTTGAATACTTCCAACGGATTTGTTCCTTGGGATGATTTGCACCATATCGCTATCTCTACGACCAACGCAGAGCATGACGCAAGATGGGCGTTTGGGAATGCAAATAATACTCCTAGGATCGCCAGAGTAGATTTGAATACGTTCAAAACCGTTGAAATTATTGAAATACCTAATTCAGCAGGAAATCACTCTTCGCCATTTATTACTCAAAATACGGAGTATGTGGTGGCAGGAACTAGGTTTTCTGTGCCTGTCGGTGATAACACAGATGTGCCAATTGATTCGTACAAACAAAATTTCAAAGGGCATATTTCTTTCCTAAGTGTAAATCCTGAATCGGGTGAAATGGATATTTCATTCCAGATTGAGGCACCGCCTTTCAATTTTGACTTAGCCAGAGCCGGTAAGAACAAATCTCATGGATGGTTTTTCTTTTCCACTTATAATACTGAGATGGCCCATACACTTTTGGAAGTAAATGCCTCCCAAAAGGATAAGGATTACATCATGGCAATCAATTGGAAAAAAGCCGAAGAATATGTCAAGGCTGGAAAGGGAACCAAAAAGAAGGTTAGATATGCCCATAATATGTGGAATGAAGAAACTCATACGGCCACTTCTGTTATCAAAGAAGAGGTGTTGGTGTTGGATCCAACCATTCTCAAAGACATCGTCTATTTTATCCCTTGCCCTAAATCTCCACATGGTACTGACACAGATCCTACCGGTGAGTACATCGTGGGTAGTGGTAAGTTGGCAGCGATCATTCCGGTATTTTCATTTACAAAAATGCTTGCCGCAATTGAAAAGAAAGACTTTGAAGGTGAGCTTGGCGGTATGCCAGTTTTGAAATATGAGTCTGTATTGCATGGAGAAGTAACTAAGCCAGGTTTAGGCCCTCTTCACACAGAATTTGATGGAAAAGGCTTTGCTTATACCTCCATGTTTGTGTCCTCAGAGGTTGTAAAATGGAATATTGAAACACTAGAAGTGGTCGATCGAGTACCGACTTATTATTCAGTGGGTCACTTGAGTATCCCAGGCGGACCTACTGGCAAGCCGCATGGTAAATACATGATTGCTTACAATAAGATTACTAAAGATCGTTACCTGCCTACTGGACCGGAATTGACTCAATCTGCTCAGCTTTATGATATCTCCGGGGACAAAATGCAGTTGTTGCTTGATTTCCCGACCATCGGTGAGCCTCACTATGCGGAAGCTTTCCCAGCAAGTTTGATCAAAGATCGACAGACAAAATTCTATCCGATTGAGAAAAACAATCACCCTTATGTACTCAAGGGAGTCAAAGATTCACGCGTCGAGCGGAAAGGAAATGAAGTACACGTATACATGACTTCGATCAGATCAAATTTCCGACCTGATAATATTGAAGGGGTTTTTGTAGGAGATGAGGTTTATTTCCATGTGACTAACCTGGAGCAAGATTGGGATGTGCCGCATGGATTTGCGGTAAAAGGAGCAAATACAGGAGAACTCCTAATTATGCCTGGAGAAACTTCGACCCTGAAGTGGGTACCTGAGAAAGAAGGAGTTTATCCATTTTACTGTACAGACTTCTGTTCAGCTCTTCACCAAGAAATGCAAGGTTATATGAGAGTTTCCAAGAGAGGTTCTAATGTTCCCTTGAAATTCTCGACAGGAGAAACTGACTAATTAAATTTTCAATTCCGCCGGTTTCTTTTCAAACCGGCGGATTATTCCCCAAAAATTTATGAAACCACTTCGTTTTTCAAATAGAATCTTAATTCTGATTTCGGCGTTGCTGATCATACCCTCTTATTTCACCCCGCTATGGCAAATAAGCCTTTGGGCACCTCAGTATCCTGAAGGTTTGAATATGAAAATCTGGATAGATCACCTCAGTGGAAGTGTGGATCAAATAAATGGGGTTAACCATTACATTGGAATGAGGCATATCGGCGACGAAATGTTTCCGGAATTTGGATACTTGATCTATGTAATTGGAGCCATGATTGCAATTGGAATCATTGCTTTTATGATTGGAAAAAGATGGTCTTTGTACGGATTTTTTAGCCTAATAACCCTTTTTGGACTAGCCGTATTAGCGGATATGTTCCGCTGGGGCTATGAATATGGGCACAACCTCGACCAAACCGCAGCGATCAAAGTAGAAGGTATGAGCTATCAGCCACCTCTCATTGGATACAAAGAGCTTTTGAATTTTCTGGCTTATTCTGGTCCTGATACCGGAAGCTGGATTTTATTGATAGGAACCGCACTTCTCATTATTGCAATCATCCGGGATAGGAGAGAAAAAAAGGTCCTGCATTAATTCATTTAACCCAAAAACCAAAGATTATGAATCGATATCTTATTTATCTACTAGGCATTTGGATTATGACTTCCTGTAATGTCGAGCCTAGGGCCATTGCCTACGGGCAGGATGGTTGTCAGCACTGCAAAATGATTCTGATGGATTCCAAATATGGAGCTGAACTCGTCACTGAAAAAGGCAAGGTTTTCATCTTTGATGACATGAATTGTTTATTCAATTACATGGAATCACCAGAAGGTACAGCTCAAGCTTATAAATATATTTTAGTAGCCGATTATTTGAAAGATGGCGAATTGATCGATGCAAAAGATGCATTCTATTTAAAGTCTGAGGAGTTTCAGACCCCAATGGCTAGTCAAGTGGTGGCCTTTCAAGACTATAATCTCTTGAAAGAGCACAAGAATAAAAATGGAGGGATCTATTTAGCCTGGGGAGAATTGGTTACCCAATTTAAGTAATGGTTTATCCAATCACGCTATGAAAAAAATAAGCTTTTCCTTAATTCTACTCTTTATCAGCACTTTGCTGCCGCAATTCGGGATGGCAGAAATCATACAGATTTCTTCTAAAATCAAGATCCAAAAAGCGGTAGATAGAGCTAACCCTGGAGATACCTTGATGTTTTTGCCTGGAAATTATCAGCAAAATGGAATAGTGATTCGAAAGCCATTGACGCTAATCGGGAAAGACTATCCTGTAATTGATGGGAATAATGAAGGAAACATATTCATTGTAGCCTCCAATAATGTGACCATTCAAGGTCTTAAAATCATCAATACTGGGAAGTCCAACATGGATGATTCTGCGGCAATCAAATTTTTTGATTCCCAAAACTGTGTCATTAAAGACAATATTTTGGAAAACACGTTTTTTGGGCTGCACTTTTCCAACTCTTCAAGCCTCACTATTATCAACAATAAAATTCATTCTGATGCTGTCCGAGAATTTGAGGTTGGCAATGGAATCCATTTATGGAAATGTAAAAACTCTTTTATCGGCAATAATGAGGTTTCTGGCCATCGTGACGGGGTTTACCTGGAATTCGTGACGCACACCCAAGTCAAAGAAAATTTAGTCCAGAAAAACATGCGTTATGGCCTTCACTTCATGTTTGCTCACGACAATAGCTATATCCGAAACACCTTCAGGAACAATGGAGCAGGCGTTGCGGTGATGTATACAAAAAATGTCCTCATGCTGGAAAACCGATTTGAGGAAAATTGGGGAGCCAGTGCTTATGGAATTTTACTCAAGGATATCAGTGATAGCCGTGTGATCGACAATGTTTTCCTTAAAAATACGATTGGGATTTATATGGAGGGAAGCAGTAGAATTGACTTTGAGGGAAATGAATTTAAAGAAAATGGATGGGCCCTTAAGCTTATGGCAAGCTGTGACCAAAATACATTTAAGGGAAATAATTTCATCCAAAACACCTTTGATATGAGTTCTAACGGCTCTGTTGTTCTGAATACTATTACCAAAAACTATTGGGATAAATACGAAGGATACGATCTGGATAAAGATCAAATCGGTGATGTTCCTTATCGCCCGATTAACCTTTACAGCGTGATCGTTGAAAAAATTCCAGCAGCAGTGATATTGTGGAGAAGCTT
>JAHEBE010000167.1 GCA_024642365.1 Algoriphagus sp. | reverse complement strand
AACCCTTCATATGGAATCCTTCCCGGAGAAGAAAGGCTTGGTTCCGAGTTATAATTCAGACCCCAACTTTTACCAAAATAAACTTGGGGAGTTTATGAATTCTAATTTGAATAAGAAGTAATAGTTTCGGCTATTGCGAATTATTGAAATAAATTAAATTTTCCTGACAATTACCTCCACTCCCCTTGGTGGCTTCGGAAGATTAGCCCTATTTTAAAGTCTCAATTCCCAAAGCTGTATGTATTTAATTTTTGACACCGAGACGACCGGTCTGCCGCGCGATTACAATGCTCCTATGTCCGATGTGGACAATTGGCCGAGACTAGTTCAGCTCGCGTGGCAACTCCATGATGCAAAGGGAAATCTACTTTCGAATCACAATTACATCATCCGACCGGAAGGTTTTACGATTCCCTACAATGCCGAAAAAGTTCATGGTATTTCTACAAAGCGAGCTTTAGCTGAAGGCCACGACCTAAAACAGATTCTTGGGATTTTCGAAGGGGATGTACAGCAAGCCACCTATTTGGTCGGTCATAATATTGAGTTTGATATCAATGTAGTCGGTTCAGAATACCTCCGTGCAGAGGCAACCATGCCTTTGACCGCAGATCCTCTGGACACCAAAGATATTTCTACAGATTTCTGTGCACTGCCAGGAGGAAGAGGCGGGAAATTCAAATGGCCTACACTTACTGAATTGCACCAAAAGCTATTTGGAAAAGGATTTGGAGATGCACACGATGCGGCCTATGACGTAGATGCGACGGCACGATGTTTTTTTGGATTAATTAATCAAGGAGTGCAAGCTCCGGCAGAAGGACTTCGCAGCGATGAGGTAATATACCAAGCCCCTACTTTAACAGAAGCCAATTTTGCACAATCCAAAGACACGCAAAAAGCTGCTGCAAAAGACATCCTGAAGCAAGCAGGCAAAGCTGATATTTCAGATCTGACAGACATTCCTTTTACACATTTGCATGTCCACAGCCAGTTTTCTGTATTGCAGGCTACCTCTGAAATTCCAGCCATGGTAGCTCGGGCAAAAGCAATGGGAATGCCTGCCATTGCAATGACCGATCATGGAAATATGATGGGGGCTTTCAATTTTGTCAAGGAAGCAATGGCTAAAGAAATCAAGCCTATTTTGGGTTGCGAATTTAACCTTTGTCGAGATCGAACAAATAAAAGCAATAAAGACGACGGATTTCAAACTGTCTTACTCGCCAAAAATAAAGCAGGCTACCACAACCTCGCAAAACTTGCCTCCTACGCCAATATCGAGGGTTTCTACTATGTCCCTAGAATTGACAAAGAGCTTCTAGTCCAATACAAAGGCGAACTTATTGCGACCACTGGTGGACTTTGGGGAGAGATCCCTTATTTGATACTGAACGTGGGAGAAACCCAAGCAGAGGAAGCTTTTGTCTGGTGGAAAGAGGAATTTGGCGAGGACTTTTATATCGAACTCAATCGGCATGGAGTCCCCGAAGAGGAAAAAGTAAATGAAGTGTTATTGGAGTTTGCGGCGAAGTATGGCGTAAAGTATTTCGCAGCGAATAATTCCTATTACACTGAAAAAACAGATGCAAAAGCCCATGATATTTTGCTTTGTGTGAAAGATGGTGTCCTGGTAGAAACTCCAAAAAAATACATCGGCAAGCGAGGCAGAGAATTTCGTTATGGTTTTCCAAATGACGAATTCTATCTCAAAACGCCTGATGAGATGAAAAAACTGTTTGCCGATTTACCTGAGGCGATTGCCTGCACACAGGAAATAGTAGACAAAGTCGAAGCATACAAACTAGCTCGGGAGGTATTACTTCCCAAATTTGACATACCAGCCGAATTTATTAATTCGGAAGATGCTAACGACGGTGGCAAACGAGGTGAAAATGCTTACTTAAGGCATTTGACTTACGAGGGCGCGAAAAAACGATATAAAGAATTAACGCCCGAAATCATAGAGCGATTGGACTTTGAATTGGCCACGGTTGCAAATACAGGCTATCCGGGTTATTTTTTGATCGTTCAGGATTTCATCGCAGAAGCAAGAAAGATGGGTGTCTCTGTGGGACCTGGTCGAGGATCTGCAGCGGGTTCGGCAGTTGCTTATTGTACAGGCATTACCAATATTGATCCCATCGAATACAATCTCCTTTTCGAGAGATTCCTAAATCCAGACCGGGTTTCACTACCCGATATTGATATTGACTTTGATGATGAAGGTCGCCAGTCGGTGATCGACTATGTCATCAAAAAATACGGTTCAAATCAAGTCGCGCAGATTATCACTTATGGAACTATGGCCGCTAAATCGGCCATTCGGGATACCGCACGGGTCTTGAACCTACCATTATCTGAAGCGGGGAGATTGGCTAATTTGGTTCCTGATATTAAGCTAAAAGCACTTTTTGGACTGCAGGGAAATCGGGCTGCTATTTCTGATAAACTCAAAGGGCAAGGCGAAATGATCGCCAAAGCGGATGAATTGATTCGAATTTCAAAAGGTCAAGACGAATCTGCCAAGACGATCAATCAAGCCACTATGCTCGAAGGGTCAGTTCGAAACCTAGGCATCCATGCCTGTGGCGTGATCATCACGCCAGACGACATCACCAACTTTGTACCGGTAGCTTTAGCAAAAGATTCGGAGATGGTCTGCACGCAATTTGATAACTCTGTAGTCGAGTCAGCTGGCTTGTTGAAGATGGATTTCTTGGGTTTAAAAACCCTAACCCTAATTAAAGATGCCATCAAGATTGTCAAAGAAAGGCACGGAGTTGAGCTAGATGCTGACACTTTTCCAATCGATGATGAGAAGACCTATGAACTTTTCCAGCGGGGTGAGACCGTAGGAATTTTCCAATATGAATCTGCTGGGATGCAGAAATACATGCGGGAATTAAAGCCTACTGTTTTCGCAGATTTGATTGCCATGAATGCCCTGTACAGACCGGGACCCTTGGCCTATATTCCTTCATTTGTCAAGCGAAAGCACGGTACCGAAGCGATCGAATATGACTTAGAGGATATGAAGGAATATTTGGAAGAAACTTACGGGATTACGGTTTACCAAGAACAAGTGATGTTGCTTTCGCAGAAACTAGCCGGTTTTACCAAAGGTGAGGCGGATGTTCTTCGAAAAGCGATGGGTAAAAAGCAGAAGGATGTTCTTGACAAAATGAAACCAAAGTTCATCGAGCAGGCTTCGGCCAAAGGTCATGATGCTAAAAAATTATCCAAAATCTGGACCGATTGGGAGGCTTTTGCATCCTACGCCTTCAACAAATCTCACTCAACCTGTTATGCTTGGATAGCCTATCAAACGGCTTATTTGAAAGCGCATTACCCAGCGGAATACTTAGCTTCAGTTTTGAGTAATAACATGAATGATATCACCCAAGTGACATTTTTCATGGAAGAGTGCAAGCGGGCCAGCATCCCGGTTTTAGGCCCGGATGTCAATGAATCCAAAAGTGGCTTTACCGTTAATAAAGCTGGAGAAATCCGTTTTGGGATGGCCGCAATTAAGGGCGCAGGTTCTGCTGCCGTGGATGAAATCATCAAAGAGCGAGAAAAAGGTGGAGTTTTTAAAAACATCTTTGACTTTGCGAAGCGAGTGAATTCGAAAGCCCTCAACAAAAAGACCATGGAAGCTTTGGCAATGGCCGGTGCATTTGATTGCTTTCCAGAGCATCATCGCAGACAATACCTAGAAGCACCTGACAATGATATTTCACTGATTGAAAAGGCAACTAAATATGCCCAGAAGATCCAGCAAGAGGAAGACTCGGCTCAGGTTAGCCTGTTTGGTGGAGGAAGTGGCGCAATGGCAGTTCCCATGCCGACAGTCCCTCCGATGGAGCCATTTTCTCAACTCCAGCAATTGAATATTGAGAAAGAGGTCGTCGGACTTTATATTTCTGGGCATCCGCTCGACCAATACAAACTCGAAATCGAATCCTTTACCAACGCTTCCCTCCCAGACTTGACCGATTTGGAAAGTCTGAGAAGCCGAAGTGATCTCAAGTTGGCCGGATCGGTCCAGAGCTTTGCCCATCGAACCACTAAAAATGGCAAGCCCTTCGGTACGCTTACACTGGAAGATTATTCAGGCTCATTCACTTTTTTCCTTTTTGGGGAAGATTATGTGAAATTTAAAGAATACTTCATGTCTGGTTGGTTCCTGTTTTTGACAGGCAAGATCGAGCCAAAGCGATGGGCTGAAAATGAACTGGAATTTAAAATCAGTAGCATCATGCTATTGAGTGAGGTTCGGGGAAAAATGGTCAAAGGAATTCGAGTGAATATTAACCTTGATGATCTGAGCTATGATCTCATGGAAAAACTGGAAGAAATCACCACTAGATTCAAAGGTGATGCAAAGCTTTACTTTGATGTAGTGGATCGAAAGGAAAACATTTCATTGGAGCTTTTCTCCAAGAAATTTTCCATTGACCCAAGTTCGGAGATGATCAAAGAGTTGAAGCAAATTCCCGAAGTGATGTATAAGGTCATTTGATTTTATAATTGACCATCAAAAAAATAAAAACTTTCAGCCTGATTGGAATAATTTCTAATAATTTCGCAAGGCTAGGAACTTATTAATCTGGAAATCACTTAAGAACCTATAATTTGAAATTTTAAAAATTAACCAAAAATACAATGGCAAAAGCAATCGAAATCACCGACGCAAACTTTGAAGACATCATCAAATCTGAACAACCAATTTTGGTTGATTTTTGGGCAGAATGGTGTGGCCCTTGTAAAATGATCGGACCAGTAGTAGAAGAACTAGCTGGAGATTATGCTGGAAAAGCGGTAATCGGTAAAGTGGATGTAGATTCTAATCCAGGAGTAGCACAGGCTTTCGGGATTCGTTCGATCCCTACCTTATTGTTCTTCAAAGGCGGTCAAATTGTCGACAAACAAGTGGGTGCGGTGCCTAAATCTGTACTTTCTCAAAAATTGGACGCACAACTCTAAGTTCAATTCCAAGAATTAACAATTGCCGCAAGATTTACCTTGCGGCTTTTTTTTTAACTTCACCTATCCATGGCCGAAAAACTGATTTCACTTTCTGAACTTTTTCAAATGCGCAATGTGCTACCCATCATTGACGCAAGAAGTGAAGGTGAATTTGATCAAAGTCATATTCCAAACGCGATAAATATTCCCATTCTGACTAATTCAGAAAGAGTCATCGTAGGGACTTTGTACAAAAAAGAAGGGGCTGAAGCCGCTACTTTAAAAGGTTTTGAATTGGTAGGTCCACGCTTTCATGAGATTCAAAAATCTGCTTTGGCTAATTTCCCTGATAAAAAAATCTTGATCTATTGCTGGCGTGGAGGAATGCGAAGCCAGATTTTATCGTGGTTGCTTACTATGGTTGGATTTGAAGTATTTCGGCTTAAAGGAGGCTACAAAACCTACCGGACGCATAGTTTCGAATTGGTTCGAAGCAAGCTAAATCTGATCGTTTTAGCAGGCCGCACGGGTACCGGAAAGACTGTTTTACTCAAAGGCTTGGAAAAAGAAGGAGCTCAAATATTAGATTTGGAAGCGATTGCAAATCACAAGGGATCCAGCTTTGGAGCGATCGGTCAGGCACCTCAGCCAACTGTCGAACAATTCGAAAACTTGCTCGCTGAGGCAATTATGAAATTGGATCCAAGCCAAGCCACTTGGATTGAAAATGAAAGTCGGAAGATTGGAAGACTCATCCTGCCTGACGCATTTTATAATCAAATGCTACAAGCTCCTTTGATTGATATTCATCGCTCTGAAGGAGAGCGAATTACTCATATTGCTGCTGAATACGGCCAATTACCCAAAGACGATTTGATCCAAGCCGTACTTCGGCTAAAAAAGAAATTGGGAGGTTTACGCACTGCACAAGCAATCGAAGCTATTCTCGAAGAAAATCATGAAGACTGGATTGCTAATCTTTTAATCTATTATGACAAGGCTTACGATTTTGATTTAGAAAAGCACGAGTCGAAAAACACAATTTCCTTGAATTTGGAAGGAAAATCTGAAACTGAATCAATCAACCAACTTATCCATGCTCGATCTCAACTCTTCCCCAAAAACACCCACAAGGCTCACTGAATGGAGTGAAGGTTCTGGCTGTGGCTGTAAAATAGCGCCCGCGATTCTAGACCAAATCCTTCATGCCAGCGGTTCATTTACCCAGAGCGATCCAAATCTTTTAGTCGGGAATTCAGGGAAAGATGATGCCGCTGTCTATCAAGTATCCGAGGAACTTGCTGTGATCAATACAGTAGATTTTTTTACTCCTATTGTAGACGATCCATTTGATTTTGGGAGAATAGCAGCTGCTAATGCACTTTCCGATGTCTATGCGATGGGTGGAAAGCCGATTTTTGCGAATGCAATCTTAAGCTGGCCAGTAGAAAAACTTGCTCCGGAATTAGCCGCCAAGGTCATGGAAGGTGCCAAAAGCATTTGCAAAACTGCAGGAATCGAATTAGCCGGCGGGCATAGCATTGCCGCAAAAGATCCAATTTTTGGATTGTCTGTAAATGGGATCATTCATCCCAAAAAGATCAAACTCAATAAAGCGGCTCAAGCCGGGGATGTGATTTTTCTAACAAAGCAATTGGGAGTTGGTGTATTGGCAACGGCTCTTAAGCGTCAAAAAATCTCAGCCGATGATTATTCCAAACTCATTGAGACTACTTGCCAATTGAATTCCATCGGGGAAATTTTAGGAAATCATCCCGAAGTCCATGCCATGACAGACGTGACAGGTTTTGGGCTTTTAGGTCATTTGATAGAAATGTGTGAAGGAGCAGGACTTTCTGCAACCATCGAATTACCGAAACTCCCGATGATCCCAGGAGTCCAAGAATACATCAACCAATTTATTTTTCCTGACAATACCTATCGAAACTGGAATGCATATTCCCCAAAAACAACCGGAGTTGTAGGCATGGATTTGGTCAAGTTATG
>JAHEBE010000166.1 GCA_024642365.1 Algoriphagus sp. | reverse complement strand
CTGAAAGGGGGTTTGTTGTTTATTTCGATTTGTCAATCGTATTCTTGTTTTTCACATATTTTTCCAGCCAAGTATCCATCTCCCAAAGCGTGTGAAGAATTGATTCTTGCGCCGCATAGCCATGACTTTCATTTGGAAGAAAAACAAGTCTTGCAGTGGCTCCATGTCCCTTCAATGCATTGTAATAACGCTCTGATTGAATTGGGAAAGTGCCCGAATTATTGTCGGCTTCACCATGGATCATCAAGATTGGAGTTTTTACTTTATGTGCAAATGAGAACGGTGACATATTGAAGTACACATCTGGTGCCTCCCAATAAGTCCGCTGCTCATATTGAAAACCAAAAGGTGTTAAGGTTCGATTGTATGCGCCACTTCGTGCGATTCCTGCAGCAAACAAATCCGTATGTGAAAGTAAATTTGCTGTCATAAATGCTCCATACGAATGACCCCCAACTGCGATTCGCATTCGGTCGCCGATTCCCATAGCCACGATTTTGTCAATCGCTGCTTCAGCATTCCAAACCAATTGCTCCACAAAGAAATCATTTGGCTCTTCCTCGCCTTCTCCCACAATTGGCATTTCAGTTTGGTCCATAATCGCATAGCCACGTGTCACCCAATAAATAGGTGATCCCCAGCTCAGTCGGGTGAAGGCATATTTGGAACCTCTCACTTGGGCTGCGACTTCTTTGGATTTGTATTCTCTCGGATAAGCCCACATTAGCACCGGAAGGACACCGTCTTTTTCTGGACTATAGCCAGCAGGGGTGTAAATTACAGCAGAGAGATTTAATCCATCTTTTCTGGTATAGGTTACCTGCTGCTTTTGAATTCCTTTTAGAGATTCATATGGATGAGCAAAATTTGTCAAAGGCATTGGAGCAATTCGCTTTTTAGTATTGATCAGCCAGTAATTAGGTTGGATATCGGTACTTTCTTTGAGTGTGATAAATTCAGTTCCTTCTTCATCCAAAACTTTGACCACTCGCTCATAATAAGGAGCCTGTGATCTCCAAAGGATGTTTTGAGTTTTGGTTTTAGTATCAAATGTGGAAAGGAAAGGCATGTTTCCTTCAGGGGAGCCACCTTGGCTCGTCATGAAAACTAGGTCCCCACTTCTCATAAGCACATTTTTCCCAAATTCATTTTCAACAAAAAGTGGATCTCCTGGATCATTGTAGATGTCATCCGAAGAGCGCTCGATGATCACTCGACTTGCTTGGGAAGGATTTGAAGGATTTATCACCGATTTGATTTCTTTTCGACTAGCAGACCAGCGCTCATTCATAAGGGCAAAACTGTCATCAGACCAAGCAATCCCGGCAAAGCGGAAGGGAGTGCTTGCAAGTTTTTTCTTCTCAGAAGCAAAAGGTGCAGCGAGGGTGTAAACGATATCACGATCTTTTATTTCGACTCGCGGGTCTCCCCCATCTTGGGCCTCTACCCAATAAAGCATTGCGCCTTTGTCAGCTCTCCAACTGATATTTCTTGGACCGGTTACAGTAGCATCAAATCCTGTGGGGCGATTTTCATCCAGTGGAATTTGAGCTAGAGTCTTGATTTTTTTTCCTGATTTGTCCCAAATTTCCACATCATATGGAAATCTTGAGGCAGGAACTAAATAAGAGAATGGCTTTTTGATTAAATCGACCATTAAATAACTTCCATCAGGGGAAAGGTCCATAGACTTAATCATTCCAGTTGGGCCGATTGGTTTTTTATTACCATTTAAGTCCACCAACATCAGTTGTGAATCGATGAAATATGCAAATAATTTTTCATCATACGGATTGCTCAACAAGTCTTGATAAGTCCGGTTTGGAGAAGCTTCTCCAGTAGATTCTTGGACAATAGGGCCAGCAGGCGCAGTTGGTTTTTGAGGGATTGAACCTCGATTTGGGTTGACGGCTTTGATTAGGATTTCATTTCCAGGAGTCCAAATCATGGCATTACCATATATTTCATTTAAAACTCCGTCAGTTAATTTCTTGGCTTCAAAAGAGCTTAAGTCAACGACCCAAAGACTGATGCCATTGGGTTCAGTCTGGGAAAAGGCCAGAAATTTTTCATCTTTTGAAAGCGAAAACCCACCCATGTTTGGTTTAGCAGGCAAACCTTTAACTTGAATTTCTTCACCCCCTTGCGTTCGTTTGATTTTAATATTTTCAACTCCTCGGTCTCTACTTGGACCAGAAGTGGCTGGATTGATTCGAAGTCCTGCGATTCGGAGTTCCGGCTGGGAAAGTTCTTCAATGCTTGGATTGTCAGCACGCTCGAGCAGCATCATCCAATCTCCATTTTTACTGAAACTCACACTAGGCGTACTCGGTGCATTCACTAAATCTGCAATCGCTTTTGGAGGAGTTTGGTAGTTGACTTGAGCATGAGCTTGGATCCAAAAAATTCCTAAGAAAATGCTGAAAATGAGTGTTGTCTTTTTCATGGTCATCGTAATTAATTTTTTATGAAGATAAAGCCTGTCCGAGAAAGCCCAACTAAAAATTCACCAGTGGTCAGGATCCTAAGGAAATTTGTCCAGATTTCAGGATCAGTGAGTGATTACAACTTTTAGAAAATATTAAGCACAAAAAATTTTTGTACTTTACCATGTAATATAACCCTGCTAAATCCCCCCAAAACCTGACCTATGAAAAAGCATATCCTAATTCTATTTTTGAGTTTTGGCTTTTCAAGCCTTGCACTTAGTCAAACCATCAAACCAGCGATCGGATTTAATTTTACGGACATTGTCGCGAGTGGGGATGGTAATGCAAAAGGTCGCGCTGGCTGGCAGCTTGGAGCTAGTGTTGCATTTGGGGAAAAGATATATGTTGAGCCGGGAATTTTCTATCAAACTAAATCGGCAGAATTTTCCTCTTCCAGTAATTTGTCCACAGGAGACTTAAATGCAGACTTAAAAGGAATTAGAATTCCTTTTGCGTTGGGCTATAATTTAATTGGTAACTCAGAATCTACGGCATCTCTACGCTTGTTTGGTGGACCTTCGGGATTCTTTGTGACTGATACTGGAGAAAATGTCAACAAGGATGATATCAACTCACCTGCTTGGGGAGTCTTTGCAGGTGCAGGATTGGATATCTGGTTGATATTTATTGATGTAAGCTATGAATGGTCTGTTACTGACATTCAGACAAGTTTTACAAACATTGATTTTGGAAAGACTAATGGGCTCTTTGCTAACGCAGGAATTCGAATTAGACTTTAGAATCTATGCACATTGAAATTCCGTTGACATCATTTTCAGAATTTGTCACGTATAGAAGCGTATCAATACCTAATAAAATTTAAGACTTACCGCATTAATATTCATGGAAACTTACGGAAAGATATTACTGATCGCCATGCCAGCATTTTTAATTCTTGTCTTGCTGGAGAAATGGTATGGCTGGTATCGAGGAAATGATACAGTTCCAGTAGACGATATGCTCTCCAGTTTGAGTTCAGGGATTACCAATGTGACCAAAGACGTATTGGGATTGAGTGTCGCTATTATTTCTTATAGTTGGCTGGTGGATCATGTTGCATTAACTCAAGTAAATGCAAGCTGGCTAACCTTCGCGATTGCTTTTATTGCACTGGACTTTTCTGGGTATTGGGTCCACCGGATCAATCACGAATACAATATATTTTGGAATAATCACATCATCCATCACAGTAGTGAGGAGTTCAATTTGGCTTGCGCGCTTAGGCAAAGTATTTCTTCCTTCGTCAGAATATTTACGGTTTTCTTATTGCCTGCGGCATTTCTTGGAGTTCCCACAGAAGTGATTGCGGTGGTTGGACCGATTCACCTTTTTGCTCAGTTTTGGTATCATACCCAACACATCAAGCGTATGGGGATTTTGGAACACGTTATTGTGACACCAGCACACCATCGAGTACACCATGCGATCAATCCGATTTATTTGGATAAGAATTATGGACAAATATTTATTTTTTGGGATAAGCTATTTGGGACTTTTCAGGAAGAATTAGAGGAAGTACCCGCTGTTTATGGCGTTACCCGGCCAGTAAAGACTTGGAACCCAATAAAGATCAATTTTATGCACATCTGGCTTTTGATTAAAGATGCTTGGCGTGCTGCTAAATGGGAAGACAAATTGAAAATTTGGTTTATGCCTCTCGGATGGAGACCTGCTGATGTCGCCGCTAAATACCCTGTAGAGAAGATTGAGGATGTTTATCATTTTGAGAAGTATAGCCCTAAGCTTTCTACCAGCTTGATGCGGTGGAGTGGATTTCAGTTTCTTATGCTGGTCTTTTATGTGTTTTTTATGTTTGGGAATATTGCATCCATCGGCTCTCCTGGGATTTTTATTTATGGGGCATTTATTTTCTTGACGGTGTATGCCTACACTGAATTGATGGATAAAAATCCAAAAGCATGGATTTGGGAAAGCTTAAAAAGTATTTCAGGGATTGCAATTATCCTCAGTTCTGGAGATTGGTTTGGTCTCAATGCAAGCCTTCCATTTGGGTCATTTATGATCATGACAATACTTGGACTTTCTCCAATTGTAGTCTTTTGGTTTTGTAAAACCGAAGGAGTTTCAGTTGATCAAAAACAAAAACTAGCGAAGGCTTCTTAAAAATATTCGATTAAAAGGACTTGACTTGACATAAAAAAACACCTGATCAAACCCTGATCAGGTGTCTTTTTTTAAATATCAGATAGAATTATTTTCCTTTTTCTCCGATTGAAATCATTGCGCATCTGAATCCGATGTCGTTGGTAGCGGAATCCTGATGCATAAATCTACGTGTACCAGGAGCAAGCCAATAAGTCACGTCTTTCCAAGATCCTCCTTTATAGACACGAAGTTCATCTGTTAGAACTGAGGTTTCGTAGGTGTCAGCTTCATCGTATACTCCTGATGACCTAACAGGGTTCAGATCATCGAAATCCTGAAATGAAAGTGGACGATAAATATCCTGAACCCACTCATTCATATTTCCTGCCATGTGGTAAAGACCAAAGTCATTCGGTGCCATATCATATACGTTGGTAGGGATGATTTCACCGTCATTTCGTTGATTACCTGAGATTCCACCGTAATCACCTCTACCTCTTTTGAAGTTAGCGAGCAAGTCACCTTGCTTTCCTTTACGCTTTACATTATATGGATTTCTTACACCACGACCATCCCAAGGATAGATTCGACCATATTCTTGATTCTCATCCAAATACTGGGTACCAATCATTGCTTTTGCAGCATATTCCCACTCCGCTTCTGTTGGAAGTCGGTAATCAGCCAATGCTACTCCACGCTCAATTAGTTGTGTTTTAGTGAATGTGGAATCAATCTCACGTTCTTTTCTTATCAAATCTTGAACGAAGTCTGTTCTCCATTTTGAATAGGTCATTGCCTGACTCCAAGAAACTCCAGCAACTGGATAGAAGTTAAACCCAGGGAATCTGAAATAATAAGACTGGTACATGTCATTAAAAGACATTGCGCCTCTCCAAACACTTTCAGAAGGTTCTAAATTTTTCAATGAATCTGCGCTTACTTTCTTTTTCATGTCGAAAAGAAATTCACGGTAATCATTATTTGTGATTTCTGTTTCATCCAAATAAAAATTTGAAACAGTTACTGTCCGCTCCTGATTGTCCCGGAAAGCCATAATATCTTCTTCTTGTGAGCCAATTACAGCTCTACCTCCTTGGATAAACTTCAAGTTTGGTCCAGGAATTTGCTCTGCATTTCTAGCTACGAAAAAGTTGGTTGAATCATTTTCCTCAAATGAAAATTCTTGACCAGTTGTAGCACTTCTTTTACCCGGGTTATCCGCAGTTCTTCTGCCATAACCTGGAGTTTTGTTACATGAGGTCAAAATAGAACTTCCGATTATGGCGAAAGTAGCTACATACATTCCCCAAGATTTGTTACTCAGACGCATATAAGTATTCGTTTAGGTCTAATTTATCGATGCAATATAAAAGCATTGTCTGCCACTTCCAATGATTTTGAGAGGAGGTTAAAGTCAAAAAACCTTTAAAAACCCTCATATTGATAGTTACCGACAGATTTGGCATGCAAAACTGCAATATTTATGCCAGTAAAATTTTTACTTTTTTTTAAGAATTTACCATTTCATTTAGCTTAGTCTGTGCTTTTGAGATACTTGGAACTCCAGACAGCGTAAGAATTAAACGATTTTTGTATTCCTTTATTTTACAATTCTTGGAATTGAACTGAGCGAACCTCATTATTTTCTGGAAAATCTCAGAAGAATAGAAATCGTCTCTCGCTGAAGGCAATAAATAGCACTTCATCAAATTGCCTTTCAGCATTAATTTTTCTATCCCTAATTTCTCAGCTTTCCATCTCAAGCGAACCGTTTCCAATAGTTCATCTACCGCTGCAGGAAGCGGCCCAAATCGATCAAGTAAACTGGAAGAAAACTTACTTAGTTCCTCTTCATTCTTGATGGCATCTAACTTAGAATAGAGCCCAAGTCGCTCACTGATGTTGGCTACATATTCCTCAGGAATCAGTAATTCTAAGTCGGTTTCAATCGTGCAATCTTGAACAAGAACTTTTACTTTCTCTGCTAGATCCACTTCAAATAGTGCCGCGAATTCATTCTCTTTCAATTCCTGCACGGCCTCATCCAAGATTTTATGATACATCTCAAAGCCGAGATCTGTTATAAAACCGCTTTGCTCAGCTCCTAAAAGATTTCCTGCACCACGAATATCAAGATCTTTCATAGCCACTTTGAAACCATCCCCGAGATCGGAAAATTCCTCCAAAGTTTGCAAACGTTTTCTAGCCTCAGCGGTCAAGCCTGACATCGGGCTAGTCAATAAGTAGCAAAAAGCTTTTTTGTTACTTCTTCCTACCCGTCCTCGCATTTGATGCAAGTCACTCAAACCAAACATATGGGCTCGATTGATCAAAATGGTATTGGCATTAGGGATGTCCAGTCCTGACTCAATAATATTAGTAGA
>JAHEBE010000165.1 GCA_024642365.1 Algoriphagus sp. | reverse complement strand
TTAAAAGATATTCCAGAAAACTCCAGTATTAAATTTGAAATTCTCCTCAACGAAGAAAATATCTCCTTTGCCCACGATGAAAAATCTTTAGCCCATTGGTATAATATTTTTGGAGAGACCTATGTCAAGTTGAAAGATGCGGCATTGGAAGGAAATGTGGAAGCTGGGATAGAAGGGATGATGAAAAAAGTACTCGGCGAAAACTATGTCCAAGGCGAATACTTTTTCACGTTGGAGCCGATTAGTGAGATGCATTTGACTGATTCGGAAACCGATGGAATGATTGAGGTCACCAAGCCAAAACTCTTAATGATTTTGGCAGGAATAGCTTTATTGATTTTGTTGATTGCGAGTATCAATTTCACCACAATGGCAATCGGCCGAGCTACAAGCAGGGCTAAAGAAGTGGGGGTACGGAAAACGATGGGAGCGGATTTCAAGCAATTGATTTTTCAGTTTTTGACGGAAGCTTTCTTGACCACTTTGTCGGCTTTGATTTTTGGATTACTGCTCGCAGAGCTGTTATTGCCCACTTTTAATGAGCTATTTGAGAAGAACCTGGAACTGAATTATGGATTTACCCAGGTAGGGATTTTGGTGTTGTTGGTTTTATCGATAACGGCTATGGCCGGTGCATACCCAGCATTATTCATGTCGAGTTTGAGACCTATTAAAGTTTTGAAAGGAAACCTTTCGATGAGTTTTGGTAAGCAGGGCTTGCGAAAAGGCCTTGTAGCCTTTCAGTTTTTTATTTCCTTTTTACTTATCGCGGCCACACTCATTATGGTCAACCAAATGAATGCAATTCGAAATTTTGATTTGGGATTTGATCAGGAGATGCTCGTGATGGTGGATGTGCCTGATTTTCCTTCTCAGAGTTTCACACTTTCAGTGGAGGAAAGTTTTAAGCAAGCAGAATTATATCGTCAAGCCTTGAGCCGTAGAGCTGAGGTTCAGTCTGCTGGAATTTCTATCGCTACCTATGGGGATAATGCCTTTTGGTCAGCGGCTTTCGAAATGGAGGATGATTCTCAATTCAAATACCGGATCAATTTTGTAGGAGGAGATTATGCAGAAACCATGGGTTTTGAGATTTTGGACGGAAGAGATCTCAATTCGGCCCCGGGAGCGGATTCAGCTTCGTTTTTAATCAATGAGACTTTTGCGAAGGCAATGAAATGGGATGACCCGACTGGTGAGATGCTCCCAAATGGGGCTTTTGAGCCTCATCAAATTGTCGGTGTGGTTAAAGATTTTCATCATTCTTCCTTATACAAAGAGATTGAACCAGTATTGATTTCGAAAAGCCCAAAAATTGCATTTAGTGGGATCAATTCCTTGATGATTCAATCGACTACCAATCCAAAAGTGATCGTAAAAGGAACTGGAAATGACTTTGATTCTTTTAAAGCAGTTTTGGAAAGTGAATGGAAAAACACCTTTCCTTCGGAAGCCTTCTCGTTTAGTTTTATGGATGAAACTGTCCAGGAGCAATACAAAGCAGATGAACGTCTTGGCAAAATGGTCTTTATCGCAGCGAGTATTGCAATATTAATTGCCGCAATGGGATTGTTTGCATTGGCAGCGCTCAGTATTTCTGGTAGAACAAAAGAAATCGGCATTCGGAAAGTACTTGGTGCTTCCAGTTTGAGTATTTCTTGGATGTTCAACAAAGAATTTCTTGTCATTACGATTATTGGCGTCTTTGTGG
Source organism: Algoriphagus sp. (assembly GCA_024642365.1). Classification (GTDB taxonomy): domain Bacteria; phylum Bacteroidota; class Bacteroidia; order Cytophagales; family Cyclobacteriaceae; genus Algoriphagus. The sequence continues at coordinate 5,269 of JAHEBE010000165.1, read as the reverse complement.
CTTTGCCTCTGAGCTTGTATTTGATGCAGGATTGGATTGCCCAATTTGCAGTGAAAGACTGGCCGAGCTGGATCAGTTTCACAGCATTGGCACTAGGTGGAATCGGGTTTACCTTATTGATTGTTTCAGCCCAATCGTTCCGAGCTACTCAAATGAATCCTGTAAAGACGCTGAAAGATGAATAGGGATTCGTCATTGCGAGAGTTTTGAACCAAATATTCAGTGTAATCAAAACCCGACAAACTCGAAGCATTCTTTTACTAAGAAACAGATTGCTTCTCTCGTGCCTCGCTCGCAATGACGGTTAAAAGGAAACTTTGAATCTTTCAATTTTAAAATCTTCTAATTTTTCAATCAATAAAAAAAATGCTTAAAAACTACCTCAAAATCGCCTTTAGAAATCTCAGAAGAAATAAACTTCGATCTGGAATTCATATCCTGGGCTTATCGATAGGCATTTCGATTTGCTTTTTGATTTTCAATGTGGTTACCCACTCTTATAGCTTTGATAAATTCCACCCGGATGGAGAACTTATTTATCGGATCAATACCTTGACGGATTGGGGAGCTGAGGGCTCTTTTCCCAATTCAGGTACTCCGGGTCCCTTGGGAGAAGTGATCCAAGATGAAATTCCAGGGATTGCGTCTAAAGGGAGGTTATATACCGGATACCAGACCTTGGTGGCTGATCCTACTAACAATCGGATATTTGGGCGATCTAATTTTGTCACATATGCTGATGAAGGGTTCTTTCAGATCTTTCCCAGAAGTTGGTTGGCTGGAAATCCAAAAACCGCATTGGAAAGGCCAAACACTCTGGTGATTTCTGAGGCAAGTCTTCACAAATACTTTCCAGGGTCAGGGCCGAATGATGTGTTGGGAAAAGAGCTTTTGTATGTGGAAGCAGACAGTATTTCAGCGCAGATCACAGGAGTAGTCGCCAACTTTACTGAGAATTCTGATTTTATTTTTACAGACTTCATATCGTTCAGTACCATCCAAACTGAAGAACTCAAAGAATGGCATGGACTTCACTCCTGGAATTCTGTCAATTCGAGTTCCCAGCTATTTGTAAAACTGAGCCCAAACGTGGCAATCAATTCTCTGGACGAGGGTTTTGAATCCTTGGCTGAAAAGCATTTTGAAGTAGATGAAGATTCAAAGACAAGCTTTTTTGCTGAACCTTTGGCAGAAGTGCACTTCTCCCAAAACTACGCTGATGACCCGATTTCAAAAGTGTTTTTGAAGGGACTGGTTTTTATAGGGTTGATCATTTTAATTTTAGCGAGTTTGAATTTCATCAACCTGGAAACTGCTCAAGCGATCAATCGAGCGAAAGAGGTTGGAATTAGAAAGACGATCGGTGGGAGTAGGGGAGAATTAATTCTGCAATTCTTATCAGAGACGTTTCTCTTGGTATTGATCAGTACCAGTCTGGCAATCGTACTTGTGGAAGGGCTCCGGCTTTCATTTTCAACTTATTTGCCTCAGGACTTTTCGTTAGACTTTTTAGCTGCATCAAATTTGATCTTCTACTTGGCATTTCCCTTAGGACTTACTTTTGTAACCGGGATTTACCCATCGTTGGTTTTGTCCGGATATCAAGCCCAGCGAGCGCTAAAAGGGGAATTTTCAAAGACGGGGAAATTTTCAGTTGGAGTATTTCTGCGAAAAAACCTGACGGTGCTTCAGTTCGCATCCTCAATAGCCTTCATCATTTTGGTGCTCGTGCTTAACTCTCAACTCAGATTTGTAACAAGCCAGCCACTTGGATTTGATAAAGAAGCGGTGCTGTATTCATCCTTGCCATTTATGTCCGATCCGGATAAAATGCAGCAATTACAAAATCGGCTGAACCAAGAGTCTTCCGTAGCTGCATCTAGTTTGAGTGGGAGTCTGGTGTCGTCCAATAGTCTTTGGACTTCGGATGCTTACATTCCTGTGGATACTACGGAAAAGCAGATTTTTATTCAAGTCATGAATGTGGATTCGGCTTTTGTCCGAGTTAATGGAATTCCCTTGCTCGCTGGAACTGCAGCCTTGAAAGACAATTCGGAAATCATCGTCAATGAAAACTTTCTAAAAGAAGCAGGTATCACTTCAAGTGAGGAAGCTATTGGGCTTTCGATTCGGCATGGTGGCGAGCAAATGAAGATTATTGGTGTCATCGGAAACTTTCATTCCAGAACGCTTCGCGAAGAGATCAAACCGATGCTCATGAAGCGAGAGCCAACCTATTTTCAGACGATCAATGTAAAGCTCTCCCGCGATCAAAATCTGGCCGAAGCCAAGCAGAATTTAGAAAATGTGTATCAGTCCATCTATCCCAATGAGGAGGCTTCATTTAGCTTTTTGGACGAACAAATCGAGAAGTTCTATGCCGAAGATCTCAAAATTCGTAATGTCTTAGGCTTTGCCTGTGGATTAGCTATTCTGATATCCTGCATGGGATTGTTTGGCCTTTCCTCGTTTACCATCGCACAGCGCACCAAAGAAATCAGCATTCGTAAAGTGTTAGGGGCAAGCCTGCAGCAGATTTTGTTTTTGATATCCAAAGAGTATTTGATTTTGGTTGGAATGGCATTTCTATTGGCGGTTTATCCATCGTATTATTTCTTGAGTGATTGGTTGAATGGGTTCGAAACTAAAATCGATATGCCTTATATGATCTATCTGTTAGCAGGAATTGGGGTGATGGGAATCTGTCTTTTGATCGTAGGGATTCATTCTTACATAGCTGCCCAGACTAACCCTGCCAGAGTATTGAAGAGTGAGTAGGGGGGTGATGATCGATAGGTTTTTTCCTTTTACCACATAGACACTTAGGTTATGGGGCGGAATAGGTCAGGTATGGTCTTGCGTCATTGCGAGGAGGAATGACGAAGCAATCTCAACGCGAAAATGATTTTTCCTTTCACCTCATAGATACATAGTTCATATAGGAAAGCGGGGGAATAGGAAAGGTATGGTCTTGCGTCATTGCGAGGAGGAACGACGAAGCAATCTCATCGCTAGTATTTTTTTTCTTAAACCACATAGCCACATAGACCTACTAACCATGATTCCTATTTAATTGCCACCCTTCTAATTAGCCTCCTGCTTTAGCTGGAGGCTATGAAATGCCAACGATCCATCCTGGGCTTTAGCCCAATCCCTTTTTTTAATGCGATTTGTACAACCCCATGGGAGAATGACCCAGAATGGGTCCTATGTTTATAGAAAAAGTGAACGCTAAGCTACGACCCCCTCGGGGTCGAATCTGAAGGATCGATCGATCCTGCTATAAACATTAAATCCCTTCGAGGACTACAAATCCTTGGATTGAGGTTCGAGATTACAAATCTCGAACAGTTGGGATCTATATTGGTTATCGTTTATTAGATATCAAGTCCTCTGATGCCGTGATGTTTTTGATAATCTTCCCATCCTTCATAATCACAAGGAATTTATCATTGGGATTAGCGATAATGGATAAATCCTGTAAAGGATCACCGTCTATTAAAAGTAGGTCTGCCAAGGCGTTAGGTTCAACAGCTCCTATTATTCCTTGATATGGGCTTCTAAGTCCAGAAAGTTGTAAGAGTTGGCTATTGTCATAGGTGATCATCTTCAAGATTTCTGCATTGCTAAACCATTTTTGAAGCTCCAAAATATAATCGTTTTGCTTCTTGTTTAGCTCTGGCTCAAATAGGAAATCAGTACCCCAAGCAAGTTTTACTTTATACTTTTTAGCCATTGGCCAAACTTTTTCTTGTCCTTCAATTACAGGTTTCCGTTTTTCTCTTCGAAGAGGATCCATGTCTGGAGTGTCATTTACCAGATTCTGTAGACTTAACCAGATATTTTTCTTAGCCATCAATTTGAGTGTCTTATCATCTAATAGCTGACCGTGTTCTATGCATTTTACCCCTGCTTCAATCGCTCGTCTCACAGCCCGAACCGTATAGGCATGCACAGTTACATAGGTGCCCCAATCCTCCGCGGCTTCTACGGCAGCTTTCATTTCATCCAAGGTGTACTGAGTTACATCGACTGGATCGTAAGCCGAAGAGGTGCCGCCACCTGCCATTAGTTTAATTTGACTTGCGCCAAATCTTAGATTTTCTCGAACTGCTGTAAGTACTTCACTTCTCCCATCAGCAATAAAAGTCGCTTGAAATAATTCTGCCTTCGAAGGTTGGCCAAAAAATTTCCTGGATCGTTCTTCTGGCGTTCTAAAATCTCCATGTCCTGCAGTCTGACTGATGGTTGCCCCAGAAGGCCAAACTCTAGGTCCGAGGAATGTGCCGTCGTCTATTTTGGCTTTCAGTTGAAAGATAGGACCACCTACATCTCTTACGCTGGTGAAACCTCTTAATAACATCTCCGTAGCTTGAATGGATGATTTTTGAAGAATTGATTCAAGACTTATTGAAGAAGACATCATTTCTGGCATTGTCATAGATCCGAAAGTCAGATGGACATGATTGTCAATCAAGCCAGGCATTAAAGTTTTTCCTTCACCATTTATTATGACATTTTCCCCCTCATTTTCAAAAGTGGATGTACTGATCTGTGATATTTTATTGCCAACAACCAGGACGTTTACCGGAGCACTTAGTGAGGGAGATTTCCCATCAAAAACTCGCACATTTTGAAAAACAATTTTAGAAATTTCCTGTCCATAGGTTTTCATTTCAAACAAAAAAAGGAAATAAGTAAGCAAGATTAAAAGAGTTACTTTTTTCATGTACGTGTCTTTGGTTGTTTTAAATTTAGGTTACTATTCAACCAAATTTCTTAAAAATTTCCTTAGCTAGTTGAGAAAAAAGTCTGAATAATTTTGATAAGGAACTTATAGAAATGTGATAAAAATAAAAATAAAGCGGATAAATTATTTTCGATAGTATTTGCTCTTCTAAGGTAATAGGTTTAAAATAAATATCCTGCCTTAAGTCAAACAAACAAGGATTTTGAAAAAAAATTGAAGCCGCTAAATTTAAAAAAAGGATAGAAATTGAAACAGACCCAGAATGGGTCGCATATTTATAGCTTTAAATGCGAGATGAAAAACGACCCCATCGGGGTCGAATCTGAAGGATCGATCGATCCTGCTATATACCTTAAATCCCTTCGGGATTTGGAGGCATTGCCGAAGGCAAGGGGGGGGTGATTCAGGAATTACAAATTCCTTCCATTCTTAATTTCTCATTAAAAATCAATTTCACCGCATATATAAGGTTCGATTCATAGTACCTTTCATCTTCCTAGATTTGGCAAGAATGATGAA
>JAHEBE010000164.1 GCA_024642365.1 Algoriphagus sp. | reverse complement strand
AAATTCAAGAAGATCTTTCCTCCAAAAAGGAGCTGCTGCTGGACTGACAGGTGCAGCGATGCTTTCTACTTTTGGTCAGGGATTGAATGCCGCAGTAATACAACAAAACCCATATTCAAATCCCGCTGATCTGAAAATCACCGAGATCAAATGCGGATTTGTGAGAGGAGCAGTTTATGTTAAAATATACACAAATCAAGATGTATGGGGATGTGGAGAGGCGGTAGATGCGATTCAAGGAACCTATTATTTGGTCAAAAGAATGGGAGATCAGCTCAAAGGTCAAAACCCACTTAATCCCAATCGCTTGGCAGAACAACTTCGCAAAGGAGCTTTTTTTGGAGGGGCACAGTCTGGTGTTTATGTAGCAGTGTTGACTGCCATTGAGACAGCACTTTGGGATATCACAGGAAAAATCTTCGGAGTACCTGTCTATCAGTTATTGGGAGGTAAATTTCGAGACAAAATCCGAGTTTATTGCGATACAGCACTTTACACTTCAACTAATCCAACTCCAGAAGACTACTCCGCAGCTGCTAAAGATGCAGTAGCTCGCGGTTATAACGCTGTTAAGTTTGACGTGGATAACGCTCGGGATCCTAATAAATACGATAGGTTTAATTGGACAGCTAATCCTCAGGAGATAGATAGAATGTACAATGCGATTGCAGCTGTGAGAGAAGCTGTGGGACCAGCGATCGATGTATGCGTAGACATGCATGGAAGATATGATGCAGTCACTGGGATGAAAATGGCCAAAATGTATGAGCCCCTTAACCTCATGTGGCTGGAAGAACCTATCCCTGCAGACAACCCTGAAATGTATAAATACATAACTCAAGAGACGAGCACCCCGATTTGTGCCGGTGAAAATATCTACCTCGCTTATGGTTTTACAAAACTGCTCTCCGATGGAGCATTGAATATCATCATGCCGGATCTTCAAAAAGCAGGAGGTTTAGGTGAAGCACAGCGGATTGCCAACTTAGCTAACCTCTATTATGTTCCTTTCTCTCCTCACATGGTAGCATCTTTCTTAGGTGCAATGGCCAGTTGCCACGTGTGCGCTTCGGTACCAAATTTTCAGATTATGGAATGGCAAATCTACATGGACAAGGATGAGCTTTGGAAGGACATCGTGATCTACGATGGCCCACGAACCGAAAACAGCTTTATCACTTTGTCTGAAAAACCAGGAATAGGAGTAGAAATCAACGAAGAAGGCATGCGAAAATATGCCACACCGGGCGTTCCTTTTTTTGAATAATTAGGCTTAAAAAAAGATAAAAATTAACCCAAAAGACCCATGAATAAATCTAATAAAATTTTAAAATATTTAGCCTTTTGCTTTGCGATTGGAGTTTGCTTTCTTTTTGGAAATCAAGTCGCTGCTCAGCGGGTGGCCGCCTCGCCAGAATACATCAAAGCATTGACCCCAGAATGGAAAGGAGAACGTTTTCCAGATGGAAGGCCAAAGGTGTCTGACGCTTTACTTGAAAGATTGAAAGCTATTTCAATAGAGGAGGCTTGGGGAGTCCTCCGAAATAAAGGTTACAATAATCAATATGAGGGTGATTGGCAGATCATTTTACCAGAAGAAGTAATGACTGGTCGAGTTGTTACGGCACAATACATGCCTTTACGACCTGATTTTCAAAATCAGGTAAAAGCACAAGGGGTAGATGTGGAGGGAAGATCGCCAAAGGGAGGAACTAACTCCTGGCCGATCGATATCCTTACCAATGGAGATGTTTATGTAGCAGATGGTTATGGCAAAATTGCCGACGGTACTCTAATTGGTGACAATCTGGGGAATTCCATCTATGCCAAATCTCAGCGTGGTGTGATCTTTTATGGCTCGGTGCGAGATCAAGAAGGCCTTTCAGAGATCGATGGTTTCAATGGCTGGATTAAAGGGCAAGATCCTTCTTTCATTAAGGAAATGATGCTGACAACTATAAATCATCCGATTCGAATTGGAAGAGCTACTGTGTTGCCAGGAGACGTAGTTTTGGCTAAAAAATACGGAGTCATTTTTATACCTGCTCATTTGTTGGAGGACTTGGTATTGACCTCAGAAGTTACAGGTCTTCGAGATGAATTTGGTCATCAAAGACTCAGGGAGAAAAAATATCTCGCTGGAGAAATTGATAGCGAATGGACCGAAGCCATCAAAAAAGATTTTTTGGACTGGCTGAATAACTATCCGGGCAAACTGCCGATGACTAAGGCTGAATTGGACGCTTATCTCAAAGAGCGGAATTATTAGAAAAATCAGATAGAAAAGAATACACAAGAAGTAATCAATTATAAACCTAATTATTGAGCGACTTTAACAATAACCCATATCAACATGAAATCGACACTTCAGAATATTATCCTTAAAAACAAAGAACGTGAAGCAAAAGCAGTCTTAGACCGCCAAGCAGAAATTGAAAGCCCGCTGACTCATGACAATCGTCGCGATTTTCTCAAGAAAACCGTCTTGGGAGGAATTTCCCTTTCAGCATTTATGGGACTTGGAATTGAGGACACTATGGCCGAAACTACCTCCAAAGTACAACGAGCTTCCGCTCCTTCAGATCTAAAAATTACCGACCTCCGATATTGTGTCACCGCTGTAATGGGGCGAACAGCTATCATCCGAATTGACACAAATCAAGGAATATATGGTTTGGGAGAAGTTAGAGATGGGGCAGACCCACGCTATGCTTTGATGTTAAAGAGTAGAATAATGGGAGAAAACCCATGCAACGTGGAGAAAATCTTTAAAATCATTAAGCAATTTGGTGGTCCAGCAAGGCAAGCTGGAGGAGTTTGTGCCGTTGAGATGGCACTTTGGGATCTTTGCGGAAAAGCTTACAATGTCCCTGCTTGGCAATTACTAGGAGGAAGGTATCGAGACTCAGTACGTCTCTATGCAGATACTCCTGAAGGAAATAATCCAGAGGAGCAAAAGGAGAGGATTCGGTACAGGACAGAAGATCAAGGTTACACTTGGCTCAAAATGGATGTATCGATTAATGAAATCAAAGATATTCCCGGCTGCTTGGTAAATGCTGATATTTTGAAGCAGGGTTCTTCACAATGGCAAGGAGGCTATATGTCTTATGCTAATACAGCACACCCTTTTACCGGAATTCAGATTACGGAAAAGGGTTTAAATGAGCTAGAGAAAATCGTTCATGATATTCGAGAAATGGTCGGTTATGAAATCCCAATCTCTACCGATCACTATGGGCATATGGATATGAATAATTGTATTCGATTGGGACAGGCCTTGGATAAATACCGATTGGCTTGGTTTGAGGACATGGTGCCTTGGCAAATGTGGGAGCAACATAAAGTCATCACAGATACCCTCAACACGCCAAATTTGACCGGTGAGGATATTTACTTATTGGAAAATTTCAAAAATCTGATTCATAATCGAGCGGTAGATATTATTCATCCTGATCTGGCTTCATCTGGTGGACTCCTTGAGACAAAACGAATCGGCGATTATGCTGAGGAGTTTGGGATTGCTATGGCAATGCATCAAGCAGGCACACCTGTTTCTTTCATGGCAAATGTTCATTGTGCAGCAGCTACTCAAAATTTCCTTTCCCTTGAGCATCACTCTGTAGATGTAACTTGGTGGGAGAGTCTAGTTACGATGACCGGTGGAGGAAAAATGATCGATAAAGGCTATGCTCCGGTGCCTCTTACAGCTCCAGGGCTTGGGATTGAATTGAATGAAGATGTGGTCAAAGCTCACCTACATCCGACCGACAACTCTTACTTTGCTCCTACTGATGAATGGACAGAAAAAAGGTCACATGATAGGACTTACAGCTAATTTCTTATTTTAAATGTTCAATTTTCCTGGTTTGGAAGTTTTACTAAATTTCTAAACCAGGATTTTTGACGCAATTGCCAAACCCAAAAAATCACAGCACTTTGAAAAATCAAGCCTATAAAATCGTTCTGGGAATTAGTTTTTTAAGTTTACTGGTGGCGATCGGAATTTATCTCACGCAAGGTATAGCTGAGTCAGGTCCCTATTTAATCTTGTTTTTCACATTGCTGGCTATCTCATTTAGAGGATTTGAAAAACTCAAAGGATTTTCTTATTCCTTAATGATTTTCGCCGCAGTGACCATGGCGATGTTTTATCCGGCCTATTTTGTTGAGGTGGAGGGGTACAAACTTTCTAACCTTATCACGCCATTGATTCAGTTGATCATGTTTGGAATGGGAACTTCCATGAGTCTTGGGGATTTCATTGGTGTGGTAAAAACTCCTAAAGGAGTCCTAATTGGGCTTTCTGCACAGCTATTGATCATGCCTATTATAGGATTTGTATTAGCAAGTATGAGTGGCTTTTCTGCTGAAATTGCTGCCGGAATTATTTTGATTGGCTGCTCTCCAAGTGGTTTGGCGTCCAATGTGATGAGCTATTTGGCAAAAGCTAACCTAGCACTTTCTATTACAATCACTGCCATTTCCACACTTTTAGCGCCATTGTTTACGCCAATCTTAATGAAATTATTGGCAGGTGAATTTATAGAAATCGACGTACTCAAGATGATGTGGGACATCGTAAAAATGGTCATTTTACCAATCGGAGCCGGTTTGATCTTCAATAAGGTTTTAAAAGGAAAGGCAAATTGGCTGGATGTCGCTATGCCTTTGGTTTCGATGTTTGGAATTGCAATGATCATTGTGATCATCACAGCGGCTGGCCGAGATAGTTTACTGGAAATTGGCGGCCTGTTGATTTTAATTGTTTTGGTTCATAATACAGCAGGATATTCGATTGGCTATTGGTATGCACGCATTTTTAAAATGAATGAAAAAGATAGCCGCACCATTGCACTTGAAGTGGGAATGCAGAATGCAGGTTTGGCTTCAGGCATCGCTAAAGAAATGGGAAAAATCGCAACGCTTGGATTGGCATCAGCTGTTTTTGGTCCATTGATGAATATCTCAGGATCCATTCTCGCCTCGTATTGGCACAAAAAGGGAATCTCTGAAGAGAAAGGTTCTTAATCGTATTACTTAGTTCTAAAAAGGTTAATCATTATTATCGCTTAAAAGCTTGGCGAGCAATTAATTGCCAGCCTACTTTTTCCCTTTTCCAAACATATAGGATTCCTAGATTTAGCTTGGTTATAGTATCACCATTTTTTAAATCTCCAGTCATATTCTGCCGAACAATTGCAATATTATCCGAGAATGAAATAGTCTGATCGCTTACATTAAAAGACTCGAAACTCGCTGGCCCATTTTTTAGCGCATCGATGAATTGGGATTGGTTTTCTACGAGTCCACTAGAGTGACCATAGGTCAAATCTTTAGAAGTCAAACGAAGGAGGGTTGGCTCTTCAGGTTTTAATAGAGCCATTCGGAATTCTTCTAAAACAGTTTCCAGATTTTTTTGGGATTGTCCGTAAACAGAAAAACTGAAAAGGATCAAGAAAAGGGGAAGTAAGTTTTTCATAAGGGGTTTGGATGGGTATTATCGTTGCGCAACTACTTAAGTTATCACTTTTTTTCCATGGCCACCCAAAATGGAAAGTATCTTTTTCCTTCCATCTCATAAAAGGGAATGAGTCTTTTTGCTCCTGTTTTCAAAGGTACCCGCTTCATCATTAGTTGATCAAAAGATTCCGATGATTGATCCTTTAAGACTTGTGTTTCGCCGCCAACTTCAAGCGTCAATTTTCCGCCAGACGGGACAGGTTTTATGAATTTAAAAGTGATGTCGTAGGTTCCCTCCAGCGTATGAATATCCCAATACCCAAAAACATCCTCTTGAGCCCAGATTCCTCTTTCTCCCGCTGCATCGTTTCGATTTAGTAGTGTTGGGTTCTCTTTTGGATGGCCAACCTCGATTAGGGGTTGATGAATTAAGTTTTCTTCCATAATTAATTCTTCAAACAAAGCATCCATTTTTAATTTCATTTCTTTGGCTAGTTCAGGCTTTTCCAAGGCTAGATTAGTCAATTCATATGGGTCTTTTTGAAGATCAAAAAGCTCAAAGGATGAGCTAGAACTGTTATAATTTGTATTTCCAACCAGTTTCCAGTTTGTATTTTGAATAGAAATGTTTTGGTAGCGCTCTGGATATTTACGAGTCCAATAGGTGAAATAGCTTCGATTATCTGGTGCTTTTTCAGTCTCAGTGATCCATGGTAAAAGACTTCTTCCGTCAATTTTTCGGTCATTCGGCAACTCGATTCCAATCAACTCTGCTAGCGTAGGAAGAATATCCAAATGCGCTGCTAGGACATTTGTTTCCTGATTCCCATTGAATCGACTAGGATATTTGATCAACAAAGGCACATGGACTCCACCTTGAAAAACATTCCCTTTCAACCCTCTCAATCCCCCGACATAGCGCTGCTGCTGTGGGCCATTATCAGTCATGAAAATCACGATCGTATTTTCTGCAATACCCAATTCTTCTAGTTTCTGAAAAAGACGATTTAAATTATCATCTATGTTCTCTACCATTGCATAGACTTTTCGGGCGTCTTCCTTTTGATTTTCAGACATGGGATAGAATGGTTTCCCATCTTCGTCAAAGCCAGCGCTTGGGTCTATGTTTTTGTATTTCTGATAATATTCATCAGGAACTTGGAGCGGGGTGTGTGGTGCGTTAAAGGATAAATAAGTGAAGAATTGTTGGTCTTTATTCGCTTCTATAAACTTGATGGCTTCGGTAGCGAAGATGTCCGAGCAATAACCAAGGTATTTTTGTTGTTGGTTATTATGCCAAAGTACTGGATTAAAATAGCTGCTATCTCCTTTGAACCAGGTAGTAAAATCTCCCACTTGACCCATTCCTCCCGATAAGTGAATAAGCGATTCATCAAAGCCTTGGTCACTTGGCCGCATGGGATAATTGTCCCCTAAGTGCCATTTTCCAAAAATTCCGCTTTTGTAATCCTTGGCTTTTAATAGCTCAGCAATCGTGATTTCTGAACTTGCCATCAT
>JAHEBE010000163.1 GCA_024642365.1 Algoriphagus sp. | reverse complement strand
ATACAGCTGAAGCTGGTGTGGTGCCTGATTCCGTAAAGTACGCATTCGCAATTGGAGCATTCGTTTTGTTTACCTCTATCCTCTTCACCATTTTGACAACGGATGAATATCCTCCGGAGGACATGGATGAATTTGAGCGAGAAAAAGCAGCTAACAGCGGGATCTTTTCAGGTTTCAAAGAAATAGTACAGAATATTGCTGGGATGCCAAAAGTGATGAAACAGCTTGGGCTGGTTCAGTTCTTTTCTTGGTTTGCATTTTTCACCATGTGGAGCTTTGCGACTCCTGCGATTACCTCTCATATTTTTGGAGCAACTGATCCAAGTTCAGAAGCATATAACAATGCTGCTGATAGTGTTGGGAATTACTTAGGCACCTATGGATTAACTTCTATGTTTTATGCCTTGATTCTGACCTATTTTGCAAGCAAAATTAAAATCAACCGGAAATTGGTTCACATGCTCAGTTTAATTGCTGGAGGCGGGGGCTTTATTCTGATTTATTTTATCACCGAACCTTGGATGCTACACATCTGCTTTGCTTTAGTGGGTATTGCATGGGCGAGTATACTTTCCATGCCTTATGCGATGTTATCTAGCTCGGTTGATTCAAAAAAAATGGGCGTATACATGGGTATTTTCAACATGTTTATTGTTATTCCACAGATTGTGGCAGCACTGGGAGGCGTTAATTTTCTTTACAAATTAATCTTTGGGGAAGCAGTCATCAATACCATGTTATTAGCAGGATTACTTTTAATCTTGGCAGGACTCAGTAATTTGATGATTACGGACAAAAATGTCACCCACGATTAAAAAGCGATAAAATAAGGAAGCCAGTTACCAAAAGGACTGGCTTTGTTATTTTTATAAAAAATTCAGTCTTTATGAAAACCCTTCGCATCACAGGTGTACCGGAGCATTTCAACTATCCTTGGGTCAAAGTCATAGAATCCCAACCCTTTATTACCAAAGGAATTCGCCTAGAATGGATTGAAGAATCACGTGGTTCAGGCCAAATGAACAAAGCGCTTCGAGAAAATCAAGCTGATCTTGCAATCCTTCTCACAGAAAGTTTTCTCAATGATTTTGAAGCTGGAAACCCTTCCAAAATAATTGGCTTTCATGTTAATTCACCATTGATTTGGGGAATCCATATCCATGGGAAATCAAAAATCACTTCCCTAAAGTCACTTTCAACTCATGATTTTCTTGTTTCAAGAATGGGTTCAGGTTCTCATCTCATGGGCAAAGTGTTGGCGGAGCGAGAAAATTGGGAAATGGAGTCTTTAAGCTTCCGTATTGTGGACAACCTTCCCGGAGCGCTAAAAGCAATGACCCCTAATAAACCAGAACTATTCCTTTGGGAAAAATACACTACCAAACCATGGGTTGATAGCTTGGAGTTGAAGCGAATTGATGAGATACCAAGCCCTTGGCCTTGTTTTGTTATGGCTGCTTCAAATTTATCTCAAATTGAATTTGGAGACATTCTAATTGAATTAAGAGACCTGGTTTATAATTACGCTCAAAAACTACAGCGCAACCCCTCAACTGCAGAGGAAATCTCAATCCACTATGACTTGAAGAAAGAAGATGTTGAAGAATGGATGAATCAGACTAATTGGGCTACATCAGCTGAAATATCAAAATCAATCCTTGAGAATGCGGTTAAAAAAATGATAGAATTAGGTATTTTAAAATCAGAAATAGCCCCACAAGATTTTCTTGTTACTGAAAAAATTACTTTTGTTGATTAAGCATTTGGAAGGCTAACACAGACTCTTGTCCCCTGACCAACCACACTTTCGATTGACAAGATTCCTCCATTCATTTTTGCAAACTCCTTGCAAATTTGAAGTCCTAACCCAGTACCTTTTTCGGATTTAGTACCTAAACTTGAATCTGTGATGGATATATTATCCGCTAACACATGCTGGATTTGCTTTTCACTCATTCCGATTCCTTGATCTTTAACACAAAGCAACCACTCCCCTTTTACCGCCTCCGTCGAAACAGATACGGAATCACCTGGCTTGGAAAACTTGATGGCATTATTGAAGATATTGCGAATCACGATTTCCATTAAATCCGGATCCACCATTATAGTAGACTCTTTGCTTATCTTTTTTTGAACCTGGATGTTTTTTTCTTTCAATTGAGTTTGTACAGAAGTCAAACTTAAATCAACCAAGTCACTCAGATTTGTCTCGCTTTTATTCACTTTAAAACCATCCATTTGAGCCAAAGACCATTTGAGGGTATTGTTTAAAGTCAAATAAACTGAATCGACATCTTTTTTTAAATTTTGAATTAACTCATCAAATTCATCTTTATCGATATGACCTTGGATTAGAAGATCCACTACTGATTTCACTTGACCAACTGGTCCGCGAAGATCATGGCCAACAATCGAGAATAGTTTGTTTTTGGTTTGGTTGATTTCTTGAAGCTCAATTGATTTTTGAGCCAAGTCTTGATTTTGCTCCTGAGTTTTTTTGTTTAATCGAATCAATCTTATACCTAAAATAAGAATTAATAAACCTGCAATACTGATTACCCAAATAGTCCGATTCACAAATTCTAATCGTGCAGCTTGATTTTCATTCTGTGCTTTCAGAAGTTCAAATTCAGAGCGTTTTAAATCATTTTCGAACATACCCTGCAAAAGGGCCAGTCGGTTTTTCGTTTCATTATTCAACAAAGAATCATTAAGAATCAGGTATTTTGATTGCTCTGCAAACGCATTTTCAAGGTCACCATTTGCCTCATATACCAAAGCCAGAATTTTATGAGTCTTCTGCAACTCATCCAGGTAATTATTTTCTTCGGAAATAATTATTCCTTCTTTTAAAACTTTTTCCGCCTCAATCAACTCTCCACTTTTTAAATAGGTACTTCCTAATCGGTGATAAAGACTTGCTTTGAATGCTAATACTCCTTGTCGATCAGCCATTTCCATGGCTTTCTTATAGGTGATGATTGCAGAGTCTAAATGACCCTTTTCAACAAACACATCACCGATAACTCGATATACAAAAGATGTCAGATAAGGGGAACCTGCTTCATTATTTGCCTGAATAGACCTTCGAGCGTAGAATAAAGCAGAATCCAATTCCCCCAAAAGCGTAAAATTAAAAGCGACATTGTTAAGGCTTCGAATCTGGGTATAAAGGTCATTTGCCTTTAAACTGAGTTGGTATGCCTCCTTAAATTTGGAGATAGCCATCTCATAATTTTGCTGCTCATAGTGCAAAGCTCCCATATTATTTAGGACGCGTGCAGCCTCTTTTATACTCGAAGATTCCAATGCTAATCGGTAAGCTTCTTCTGAATACTCAAAACTTTTTTGCCATTTACCTCTTCGGTAATAAATCCAGCCAATATTTTCCTTTGCTTTAGACAAAGCCTTTTTATCCTCTCGCGAAGCGGCAATATTCTCAGCCTCAATGAGGTATTTCATTGCTAAATCCGGGTCTATCTCGCGCAGATTAGTGCCAAGTTCATTTAAAATAAAAAGCCGTGTGGGCTGATCGGCTTTTGGAAGTTCATTTTTAAGACTATCTGTATTCAAAATTTGAGCAGATAGTATCAAAGGAAACAACCAAACTAAAATAAAAATGAGGGGATGAAATTTCTTCAAATTGCTATGAATTCAATGGGTGTTAAAAATAAGGATATTAACCTAGATACCAAGTAAGCCTACCTTTCGGGGCTAAAAATAAAAACTATTTTTTTAGCTTATCCCAATCCCATTCTTTATTCATTTGAGAAATCGCATGATGAGCTGTAAGATCATATTGGCAAGGAACAATAGAAATAAAATTATTGGCAATTGCCCATTCGTCATTGTCTTCGCCTTTATCGAAGTTTACAAAATTACCCGCCATCCAAAAGTACTTTCGACCGGTTGGATCAAATCGCTCAGAAAATTCCTCTTGCCACTTAGCATCGGCCTGTCTTACTACCTTTATTCCTTGAATAGGTTGATTTTGTTTAGGAGGAAAATTCACATTCAGGGCAATTCCTTTAGGTATCCCATTTTCAAGAACTTGTCTAGCGATTTTTTCAACCCATTCCTCTACATGAGAGAAATCTGCCTTTGAGGAATAATCGCATAAGCTAAAACCGATTGAGGGCAATCCTTCCAAAGCCCCTTCTATTGCTGCAGACATCGTTCCGGAATACAATACCGAAATTGAGGTATTTGAACCATGATTAATTCCACTAACAACCAGATCCGGAGTTCTATCCTTTAATACATAATGTTTAGCGAGCTTAACACAATCAGCAGGTGTACCACTTGATTTATAAGCCTGTACGTCTGAAAAAATATCTTCTTCTACCAATCGAAGGGTTTCACCTATTGTAATTGCATGTCCCATTCCTGATTGTGGGCTATCTGGTGCAACCACCACGACTTCCCCCAACTTTTTCATTACGGACACTAGGACTCTGATACCTTTGGAAGTGATTCCATCGTCGTTGGAGACGAGAATTAATGGTTTTGACATTAGTTTTTATTGAGTTCATTGTAATAAGCTGTGATTCGAAGTAAATCTCCGCGCTTATCATGTTCTAATCTGTTTTTACGCATAAAAAGGCTTATTTCTTCATCATGCCCAGGAAGCAGTTCAAACAAATCCTTTTTCTTCAGGCTGTATTTATCGATAGAGCCATTTTTAAAAAAATAATAATTAAAGGCTAATCGATAGCCAATCATCGTCGGGGGACCCCAAAATGGACTCATTCCCATCGTCCCCATTGGGCCAATATTTCGAGAATCTGTCGCGATATATTCCCTACAGAGTAAAGCGATGTTATCTCCTTCAGTCAATACTTCAAAAAACACGGGGGTTTCATAGTCTCCATTCAACGAATAGGGAAGCGAGTAAAATTTTCTTTGCCCTCCATACACTTCATCAAATATTTCAAAATAAGCCACATTAGAAGCTGTAAATGTAGCAATAGCCTGATCTTGCAATTGAACCAAGTTATTTACAAGATCATACTTGACCAAGCCAGAATAAACAGCTCCATCCGCTCCATAAATATTTCCTTTGTGAAATATTTGAGAAGGGAACTGATTCTGAGCATGAACTTTCAAGGTGCACAAAAGGCCCAGGCAAATACTCAATAAGGCAATTTTCGATCTATTCATCATTCTTTTTTCTACGAATAAGTTAGCACCAAGTTCCTAAGAACAATTTAAAACTTATAAGCGAGGACTATTTAAGAATATTGTGACCCATTTTGTCACGTTTTGTTTTCAAGTATTTTTCATTGTGTGGGTTGGGAGAAATCTCGATAGGTAATTGCTCCACGATCTCAAGACCATAGCCCAATAATCCAACACGCTTTTTAGGATTATTGGAGATCAATTTGATTTTTGAAACACCCAAGTCGCGAAGTATCTGCGCTCCTACCCCATAATCTCTACTATCCATTGGTAATCCAAGCGCTAGATTAGCCTGAACTGTATCCATTCCCTCTTCTTGAAGTTTATAGGCTTTTAACTTATTGATAAGTCCTATTCCTCTACCTTCTTGATTCATATATAAAATCACTCCTTTTCCTTCTTCTTCTACCATTTTCATCGCCTGATGAAGTTGAGGACCACAATCGCATCGGCAAGAGCCGAAAATATCTCCTGTAGCGCAAGAAGAGTGTACACGAACCATTATTGGTTCATCAACAGACCAAGTTCCTTTAATCAAAGCCATGTGAATTTCTTCAGTATTAGTTTGCTTAAAGGCGATCAGATCAAAATCTCCAAAAGAAGTAGGAAGTTCCACACCTATTTCTCGTTTGATTAGCGATTCATTTTTAAGGCGATAAGCAATCAAATCCTTGATGGAAATTAACTTCAAATTGAATCGCTTAGCTACATGAATTAAATCAGGAAGACGAGCCATAGTCCCATCTTCATTCATGATCTCTACCAATACACCTGCTGGTGAAAACCCAGCCAAGCGAGCTAAATCAATTGCTGCTTCCGTATGTCCTGCTCTCCGCAGCACTCCACCTCTTTTTGCTTTTAGGGGAAAAATATGACCCGGCTTCCCTAATTCATTCGGATTTATCGAATCATCTACTAAAGCTTTGATTGTTTTAGCTCGATCCGATGTAGAAATTCCTGTGGTGCATCCATGACCGATCAAATCAACAGAAACCGTAAAAGGGGTTTCGAAAGCTGCTGTATTTGAACCAACCATCAACTCTAAACCTAGCTTCTCGCAACGATCCTCTACCAATGGCGCACAAATCAACCCACGGCCATGGGTGGCCATAAAATTGATTATTTCTGGAGTAACTGATTCTGCAGCACAGACAAAATCGCCTTCATTTTCACGATCTTCATCATCCACTACAATGATTACCTCACCTTTTTTGATGGCCTCAATTGCATCTTCAATTGAGTCCAGTTTAAATTTTTCCACAAAAACGGGGTTTATATTCAAATTGCTAGCACAAATTTAACTGCTTCTCCATGCAAAACAGGATCAATCCAAATAAAGTTTGGCTTTAGCCAATGACTATTCCTAATTCACGATCTATTTCAAGTTGAACTTTTTTTAACTCGAAGTAAAGTTCTTGAAATCCCGCAATTTTCTCCTCAGTAAGATTCTGTTGTTCAGCATTTTTCAATTTTTGCTTTGCTTCATCCATCATCTTGCTGACCATTTTCTTTTTAAGTCTTAGGATACTTTTATAGCCTGTCATGGACAAGTCATCTGTCTCTTTGTTGATGATTATTTGATGTTTGTCTTCCCAATGAACAGAAATCTCATGCCTCATCGTCACCATGTCTATGACCTCCTTTTGAATTTCCGCGTCGCCTAGTCCTACAAAATATTCAACCGATGGGACTGCCCCACCAAGCAATGCATCTTTATAAATTTTTAAGATTTTAGCATAAAGAGGTGTGGTAAGTTCTAAATCCGCGACCTCAGAAAGCAGGTACTTGGATAAAGAAATTTCTTGATCCATTAA
>JAHEBE010000011.1 GCA_024642365.1 Algoriphagus sp. | reverse complement strand
AAAGCCAATCAGTAAAATCATATCTAAGTGACATGTTACCAAATACCCGATCTGTGATATCTAATCTACCCCACTGATAGGCAGCCCAATATGGATTGGTTTGGAATACGTTTCCTTGATATCTCAATTCTGTACCGTCTGGATTTGCTCCCAACTTATTTGGATCACCTTTGATTACATCTAAAGGAACGTTACCTGGCTTTACTACCATTGAGAAGTTTGCGTTTCCTGGTGAGTCAGATAGACGAGGTCTATTATTTGCCTCCTGCTTCGAATATTGCCCTGAAACAGCTAGGGTAAATTTCCCTTGCTTACTGTTCACATTAATACTTGCTACATTTCTATCATAGCCTGAATTTGGAAGCACATCGCTATTTGCCAAATTTGAAAATGAGAATCTATAGCTTGTTGACTCGTTACCTCCAAATAAAGCTACTGAATTGTTCCATGTAGTTCCTTGTCTATAAAAGTCATTAAAATCCTCTCCAAGGAAACTATAAGGTCTTTGCTCACCATCAAACTGGATTGAATTTGCTCCGTCATAAGTAGATCCCCAGCCATTGATCGCATTATTTATAGCCTCATCTTGGGATGTTGGTTTTTTCCCATCAAGTCCAGGACCATAAGTCCGTTGGAAATCTGTACGGTCCACCACTTGGTCAAACGTAAAGTTTGAGTTTACTGCTACACCTACACCTTTTCGAGAGGTTCCTTTTTTAGTTGTAATCAAGATTACACCATTCGCAGCACGAGCACCATAAAGAGCAGCTGCAGTATTACCTTTCAATACTGAAATACTTTCGATGTCATCTGCGTTAATGGAAGAAAGCCCATCACCTGAGTCATTTCCACCCCACATACCTGCATTACCCAAGTTTCCAGATTCAATCGGAACACCATTAACTACATAAAGCGGTTGATCCGCTCCGGTTAATGAAGAACCGCCTCGAATTACAACCCGAGTAGATCCTGCAGCACCAGTCGCAGGAGGAGTTACGTTTACACCGGCAACTTTACCTGTTAGCGCATTTCCGACGTTAATTGCTCGAGATTCGGTGAATTTATCACCAGAAAGTTGTGTGACTGAGTATCCAAGCGATTTTTTATCTCGTTGCATACCAAAAGAGGTCACGACCACTTCTTCTAATTCACTGGCATCTTCCTCAAGTGTCACATTTAACTCAGTAAGATTTCCCACTGTAAATTCCTGAGAAGAAAAACCGATAAATGAAAACACCAAAACGGTAGTAGGACTCACAGAAAGGGAATACTCCCCGTCCACATTTGTGGTCGTACCCGTGGTACTCCCTTTAGTCAGGATTGTCACTCCCGGCATGGGCAGTCCATCTGACGAAGCCGTCACGACGCCCTTCAACACCCTTGATTGTGCTTGAACGTTGGCCAAAAGGCCTAACGTCAATACAAGAGCTAAAGTAATTGATAGAACTTTTCTCATAGTTTAAAATAAAAGGTTGGAAAATAATTGAATTTGGTTTTTGGGTTTTGGAAAATCACTTTCCCGTAATTGATCAGTTTTATTCATAAAATTTGGTTTAGTAGTGTATTAGTAAAAATTTTTAAAGCTAATCGAACAGTAATTCAAAAGATAAACCTGCCTGAATTAGAATACTCACAATCCAATATTGTATAAAGCTAAAAAATTCAATTTTCTTTCAAAAAATATTCCTTAATTTTTTTCAACAAAATGAGGATTCTTTTTTAATTTTTTTTAATAAGTGCATTTTTCAAATCAGTTATTTCCAATAAATAGGACTTTTCAAATATATTTTCTTCTATCCTTCTTAAGGATGAGAAATTTTAATCATATCTATTGACAGAATTTTTTTTTTTTGTTTAAAGCCAACATTACCAAATCCAAATAGTCTACTAAAAATCCCGATATCGAACGGAGTTTCATTTATATTCTTTAAATGACGATATCTCGCTGATAATTAGCATAAACAAAAAAGAGCCGCTTCCATCGAAAGCGGCTCTTGTCAAATTAATCGTTAATTACTATCTCAAGAATAGCAATTCTCTGTATTTCACTAATGGCCAAGACTCATCGTCAACCAATAACTCCAGTTTATCTACTGAATACCTGATCTTATCGAAGAAGGCTTCTTTAACTTCAGTCTGATAGCCTTTTGCCATCTTCACGATATCTGATTCTTTGTTGATCTTCTTTCTTGCTTCGATCATTGCAGTCACATTTGATTTTAATGCCTCAATGTGTTTCGCAACTTCCTTGATAGTCTCAACCGCTGCAGAATGATCTAGACCAAGGCCTTTCAATCCATTTGCATTCTGAATCATTTTATTTTGATAGAGAATTGCAGTTGGAATAATATGGTTCAATGCAAGGTCTCCCATCACACGGCCTTCAATCTGCACTTTCTTGATGAAGTTCTCCAACATAATCTCATGTCTAGCATGAAGCTCAATTCCGTTTAGCACGTTATGTCTTTCAAACAGCTCTTTTGTTCGCTTTTCTAAATAAACATCAAGCGCTCCAGGAGTTGACTTCAAGTTGGAAAGACCTCTTTTAGCAGCTTCATTTGCCCACTCTTCCGAGTATCCATCACCTTCAAATCTAATCTTTTTAGAATCTTTGATATATTTTCGAAGGACATCTACGATTGCAATTTTCTTCTCTTTACCTGCATTGATTTCTTTTTCAATGTCTTTCAGCATCGTTTTAAGAACATCCGCAACAATTACGTTTAATGCGGTCATAGGACCTGCTACGTTTGCCTGAGAACCTACTGCTCTGAATTCAAATTTGTTTCCAGTAAATGCGAAAGGAGAAGTTCTGTTTCGATCAGTGTTGTCAAGAATGATTTCAGGAATCTTTGCAATTCCCAATTTCATATACATGTTATCACCTTTCTCAATTTTAATATTTCCATTTTTCTCAAGTTCATTAAGTACTTCAGTAAGTGTAGCACCTAAGAACACAGAAATAATAGCTGGAGGGGCCTCATTGGCACCTAATCTGAAATCATTACCAGCAGAGGCAATGCTTGCTCTTAACAAGTCTGCATTGTCATAAACTGCTTTCACTGTAGCTACTAAGAATGTCAAAAACTGAAGATTTTCCCGAGCCGAATTGCTTGGTTGGAATAAATTAACACCAGTATCTGTGATTAGTGACCAGTTATTGTGTTTACCACTACCATTGACACCAGCAAATGGTTTCTCATGCAGCAATACTTTCAAATCATGCTTTTCAGCAGCTTTTTCCATCACGTCCATCAAAAGCTGGTTGTGATCTGTGGCTTTGTTGATTTCTTCGAAAACTGGAGCGACTTCAAACTGACCTGGAGCTACTTCGTTGTGACGAGTCATTACCGGAATTCCTAATTTATGCGCCTCGATCTCAAACTCTACCATGAAGTCTTTCACACGGGTAGGGATAGAACCGAAATAATGATCATCCAGCTGCTGGCCTCGCGCCGGGCTATGACCATAAACTGTTCTGCCTGCCATAACCAAATCAGGTCGCGCAGAATAAAGTGCTTTATCCACAACGAAATATTCCTGCTCAACTCCTAGTGAAGGCTGAACTTTACGAACATTTCGGTCGAAAAGCTGACAAATTTGAACTGCTGCATCATTTATAGCATCAATAGATTTCAAAAGCGGAGTTTTAAAATCTAAAGCCTCACCTGTATATGAAACAAATATTGTAGGTATACAAAGCGTGTTTTCAAAAATAAATATCGGAGAAGACGGATCCCATGCGGTATAACCTCTTGCCTCAAAAGTAGAACGGATACCTCCATTTGGAAAAGAAGATGCATCTGGCTCCTGCTGTACTAAAGCTGTGCCTTTGAATTTTTCAAGTCCTGCATAAGCATCAAAAAATGAATCATGCTTTTCTGCAGTGGAACCAGTCAGTGGTTGAAACCAGTGCGTATAGTGAGTTACACCTTTAGATAAAGCCCAAGTCTTTACTGCAGATGCCACTTCCTCTGCAGTGGAAGAATCAATTTTTGATCCTTTGTCGATCGCTTCCATTACTTTTTTGAACACTGAAGGAGCGAGCGATTCTTTCATTTGCCGAGTTCCAAATACATTCGTTCCAAAATAATCAGAGATTTTTGGAGATGGAGCAGTAACGGTTTTCCGCTGTCTATTCTGCACCATTGATAAAGCTTGTTGTCTAAGTGTTGCCATTTCTACAATATGTGGTTTAAATTTATATCTACAAAAATAGAAAAATACTCGTCTTCTAAAGCTTTTAGTAAAAAATTGAGGTCATTTTTTTAAAAATTTACACTTTTTTCAAAAATTCACGCAAAAATCAACCCCTTTTGTTGAAAATAGTGAAATTTCAGTCTAAAGATTGGAGAATTGAAAACAAGGGAAGATTAATTACCTTTGTAAAATCAAGAAAACATCCGATTTTGAAAAAAGTAGCCTTTTATACCCTTGGTTGTAAGCTTAATTTCTCCGAAACCTCCACAATTAGCAGGCAGTTCGAAGAAAAAGGATACCAAAAAGTAGATTTTCAGGAAAATCCAGACATTTTCATTATCAATACTTGCTCAGTCACTGAGAACGCTGATAAAAAATGTAAGAAGATCGTAAAAGAGGCAAAAAAGATCTCGCCAAACTCCTACGTCACGATTATAGGGTGCTATGCACAACTCAAACCTAAAGAGATCTCCGAAATCGAAGGAGTCGACGCGGTGCTCGGAGCTGCAGAAAAATTTCGATTGATCGAGTTATTGGATGACTTTGCAAAAGCACAAGAGACAAAAGTCCTCGCTTCAGAAATTCAAGAAGCCACAGTTTATAATAACGCTTACTCTATAAATGATCGAACACGTACCTTCTTAAAAGTTCAAGATGGGTGTAATTACGGTTGTGCATTTTGTACAATTCCACTAGCAAGAGGGAAAAGCCGAAGTAATACAGTAGCATCGGTTTTGGAATCAGCAAGAGAAATCGCCGCCACGGATGTAAAAGAAATTGTCCTTACCGGGGTGAATATCGGCGATTTTGGAATAGTTGAAGGAAAGCGAAATGAGCGTTTTGCAGATTTGGTTTACGCTATAGATGAAGTTGAAGGCATCAACCGATTCCGAATTTCTTCCATCGAACCTAATTTACTGACCAATGAAATTATCTCGTTCGTAGCTAGGTCCAAGCGATTTGTTCCCCATTTCCACGTGCCACTTCAATCTGGCTCTAATAGTATTCTTCGCAAAATGGGCCGTCGGTACCTTCGAGAATTGTATGTAGATCGGGTTTCAAAAATCAAAACTCTAATGCCACATGCCTGCATTGGTGTAGATGTGATAGTAGGCTTTCCAGGTGAGACGGATGAGTTTTTCTTGGAAACTTATAATTTTTTGAATGAATTGGACATTTCATACCTCCACGTATTTACCTATTCGGAACGTGCAAATACTCGTGCCGCAGAAATGGAAGAGGTTGTGCCAATGAAAAAACGAAATGAACGCTCAAAGATGCTTCGGATTTTATCTGAGAAAAAGCGAAGAAAATTCTACGAAGAAAATCTTGGGAAAACCTTTACGGTACTTTTTGAAGAAGATGTGGAAAATGGCAAAATTCATGGGTTCACAGAAAATTATATCCGGGTTGCCGCAAAATATGACCCGATGCTAATCAATGAACTGAAACTAGTGACCCTTGATAAGATTAATGAGCAAGGAAACGTAGAAGTATTAGAACCAGATTTTGTATTTGAAAAGCACTAATTAAAAAACCGCAATTATTGCGGTTTTTTAATTTTCAGGCTTATTCTTCCATTCTTTGACACTTTTGCTTCCAAACCATTCTAATTTTCCTAAATTCAACTTTAGCAAAACTTATTTTTCGTGAGCAAAAAACAATTACCAATACTTGTACAAGATGAGGCCTGGCTGGCAGATTATGCAATGCAAATCCAAGCTCGAATGGAACGCTTCCAAAATGCACTTCATGGAATTGAAAATTACAGTGGGAGTATCACTGAATTTGCAGGAATGCACTTGTATTATGGGATACATTTTGAAGCATGGCGAAATGGCTGGGTATATCGTGAATGGGCACCGGCAGCAAACCAACTCTATTTCATCGGAGATTTTAACGGATGGAATCTAGCTTCTCATCCTATGCGGAGAAATCCCCGAGGCGATTGGGAAATCTTCTTGCCTTACGACGAATATAAAGACCGATTTACCCACCAAAGCAAAGTGAAAGTTAGGGTTGAGTCAGCCAAATTCACTTTGGATCGCATACCTGCATACATGCCACGCGTGGTGCAAGATCAAGAAAATCATGATTTTGCCGGGCAATTATGGTTTCCTGAAAAATTTAAATGGACTGATAGCGATTTCTCCAGCAAATCCAATTTCGGTCAACCTCTGATCTACGAATGCCACATTGGGATGGCGCAAGAAAAGCTTGGAGTTGGTACTTATCAAGAGTTTGAGGAGTTGATTTTACCTCGAATTAAAAAGGCTGGCTACAACACTATCCAAATGATGGCTGTGATGGAGCACCCTTATTACGGCTCTTTCGGATACCATGTCTCCAATTTCTTTGCTCCAACTTCCAGATTTGGAACACCTGAAGAGTTAAAGTCGCTGATCAATACTGCGCATAAGATGGGGATTGCTGTAGTCATGGACATCGTACATTCACATGCTGTGAAGAATGTGAATGAAGGCCTCAATGAATTTGATGGAAGTGATCATCAATATTTTCATCCTGGAGCCAAAGGCTATCATGAAGGTTGGGACTCCAAACTTTTTGATTACGGGAAATTTCAAGTCCAACAGTTTTTACTTTCCAATATTCGCTATTGGTTAGAAGAGTTTCACTTCGATGGCTTCCGCTTTGATGGCGTCACCTCTATGATCTATAATCATCATGGGCATATTTCATTTGGTGATGCGGCGGCTTATTTTGATGAGGGCGTCGATGAAGATGCATTATTGTACCTCCAGTTGGCAAATACATTAATTCATAAGGTGAAAAAGGGAGCAATTTCTATTGCGGAGGAAGTAAGTGGAATGCCTGGATTGTGCAGAGAAGTGACTGATGGCGGAATTGGATTCGACTACCGATTAGCAATGGGGATTCCGGATTTTTGGATCAAAACCTTAAAGCACAAACTCGATGAGCAATGGGATATGTTTGAGCTTTGGCATGAAATGACTAATCGCCCTAAAAAAGAAAAGTCTATCGCCTATGCTGAAAGCCATGATCAGGCATTAGTTGGAGATAAATCCATCGCTTTTTGGCTGATGGATAAAGAGATGTATTTCAACATGTCAGTACTCCAACAGAGTTTGGTTGTGGATAGAGGAATCGCACTTCACAAATTGATTCGAATGATAACCCTTACTCTTGGGGGTGAAGGATACTTGAATTTTATAGGCAATGAATTTGGCCATCCTGAATGGGTTGACTTTCCACGAAAAGGAAATGAGTGGAGTTATCAATATGCACGAAGACAATGGTCGTTAGTGGACGAACCTCTCCTTCGTTATCAGCAATTGGATGCATGGGATAAGGCGATGATTAAATTAGCCACTGATTATCAAATTTTGGCGTCCGCTCCTGCTGTCCAACTTCACTTGGATCCTGATAAAAAAATTATAGCCTATGAGCGCGGCGGATTGGTTTTCGTCTTTTCTTTTAATCCAAATGAATCTCTTTTAGGGTTTGAGATTACTCTTCCCAAAGCAGGCAATTACAAGATCATCCTTAATTCAGATGATAAGCAATTTGGAGGCTTCGACCGGCTTGATGGGACTATCAGCTATGCAACGAATAAAACAAATCAGGTGAGTCTGTATATTCCCAATCGTGTGATGATGGTATTGGAGAAGAAAAAATGATCGATAAAAGCGTATCAAAAAACTTATGGATAAGTAAGGGCTCAATTTCAAAATTGAAAAAATAAATGCCCCCAAATTGCATGAAGCATTTTGGGGGCATTTTTCAGTTATAAAACTTCTTACTTTTTCTTCTTTTGAGCCGCTAGCCACTCCATAATGGTAACAGGTCTGCCATTAAGTAAGACGGGAGAACCATCTAATTCTGTTCGGGCTAAATTTGCATGGGAATAGATCCATGACCAATGCCCATTGTAGCGATAATCAGCTCCGCCATAGAATCCTGTTACGTCTACCACATGATCATAATAAGAGAAGTGCACATTTGAAGCACCAGCCTTTTTCAACCTGTCATAAAGTGGAACCACTGTTTCATCTGGCTTGGTCACCTGATCGTCTTTTGAATGAACAAACCACATGGGTACATTTTTAATCTTCTGAACCATTGCATCAGTTACATATTCATTGCTATAAGCCAAGGCGCTGATATATCCAGCAGCAAAATATTCAGGGTGCTCCAAAATTAATTTTAAAGACATATATCCTCCATTAGAACATCCTCCAATATATATCCTTGTAGGATCGACAGCTGGATTATTCTTCACGTAATCTTGAATTAAAGCAAATAGCGCCTCATTAAATACGTCATTGACCTGACCACGCGTATTCCCTTCAGCTGCCTGCATCCAAAAAGTTGGGGTCTGAGGCACTAATACAAAAGCCCCTTCTCCAAATAAAGTTTGAATCTCGGTAGAGGCATAATTGAATGCCTTATTCCCCATTAAAGCAATCGTTGGATCTGTTCCTCCTTCACCTCCACCGTGAAGCCAAATTATTAAAGGTGCTTTTGCAGTTAAATTTTTGGGAGTAAAAGCAGCATAAGATAAAGTAGTACCTGCATGCGTAAATCTCCCAGCTAAGTCAAATTCATCTACTACAGTCCGGATTCTACCATCCTCCTCATTCCAGCTGCTTCCCGATTTAGTATCTACGACAGTTACTCCATAATCTATCCAAACATTGCTGGAGCGATTCCCCATCCGCAAATATTGAATGGCTGAACCCAAGGGATTGATTGGACTCACTGCTAAAACAAGTGTGGCATGCTTACCTTCTTCCACACGATTTCCATTTTCATCCGATGGGTACGCATAGACTACTGTTCTTTTTCCCGAAGATTGCGCAGCAGGGATCTCCCCGAGAGAACTACTTCTAGTGACGAATACCTCATAGTCTGTCGAATTGACTTCTTTTGTTGCCTGAGGGAGTCCGATGACAACTTTATTCACTTGTGGCCCCCAATCAAATCCTTCAATAATAAGGCGGTAATTACCAGTGGATAACGGTTGATTTTCAGCAGCCAAAAGACTGATTGGAAGCAAGAATACTAAAATAATTAGTCGAATGATCTTGTACATAGGTTATTAGGGTTAGTGTAAGTATAGCCGTAATACTACGGCAAGAAAGTCTTGATTTCAAGTCTTTTATATCAACGGTCATATCATCTGATATTCCCCTTCTTCATTTCTTGGACTGCAAAATCAACTGCTCTTGCTGTCAATGCCATAAAGGTTAAAGAAGGATTTTGAACTCCAGTAGAAGTCATCGCAGCCCCGTCTGTTACAAAAAGATTTGGTAAATCATGAAGTTGATTGTGGCTATTTAATATGGATGTTTTTGGGTCTTTCCCCATTCTCACTCCTCCCATTTCATGAATATCCAAACCGGGGTTTTGTCCTGAATCAGAGGTCGCAATATTTTTACAACCTGCCTTTTCCAGCATTTCTGAACCTTGGTTATAAAAATCTGCCAATACCTTTTCATCATTTTCATCATAGCTCACGTCTATCTTTAAGAGAGGCATTCCCCACTCATCTTTTTGATCTTGACTAAGTGAAACTTGATTTGTTTCCTTCGGAATGGTTTCCGCTTGAATCATCATCCAAACATGCCAGGGGCCAACAGTTGAATTTGCTACTTTGAGTTCTTCGCCTAATGCCGCCTCCGCTACTCCATTTCCTCTAGATCTTGCCGCACTGAAAAATGGCATATATCCTCCCTGAAAGTCCATTTCCTGTTTTTTGACATTTCGAAAATTAGGCATCATCATCGTCGTCGGTCGTCTACCAAAGTAATAACTATCCTCAAAGCCCTCAAAATCCGCACTTATGGAACCCCGGTAATTATGAAAAGCCACATATTTTCCGAGTAAACCTGAGTCATTGCCCAAACCTGTGGGATACCGTTTTGAAATGCTATTCATCAAGATCAGGTTAGAATTTAATGTCGCCGCATTCAGGAAGATCACTTTTGCAAAATATTCTGTTGACTCTTTGGTCAATCGATCGATCACCCGAACTCCGGTTACCTTTCCTTTTTCATCATCATAAATTATGGAATGAACTACCGAGTCAGGCCTCAAAGTGAGATTTCCAGTTTTAGCTGCCCAAGGTAAAGTCCCAGAATTACTACTAAAATAGCCTCCAAAAGGACAGCCACGATAACACTGATTTCGGGCCATGCATTGTCCCCTACCTTGTTGAAGATGAATTTCGTTTGGTTTGGTCAGATGTGCACAACGACCTCCGATAGGATCTCTGTCTGGAAAAGCAGCTTTGATTCGCTTCTGCAATTCCTTTTCGACACAATTCAATTCCCAAGCAGGCAAAAACTCTCCATCTGGAAGCGTCTCTAAACCATCGTAATTTCCGCTAATTCCTACAAATCGCTCTACATAGCTATACCAAGGGGCTATATCTTCATATCCAATTGGCCAATCAATCGCATAGCCGTCTCTACCCGGGCGTTCGAACTCATATTTACTCCACCGTTGAGTTTGTCTTGCCCAGATCAGTGATTTTCCTCCAACTTGATATCCTCTGATCCAATCAAATGGCTTTTCCTGCACATAAGGATGCTCTGAATCTTTGGCAAAAAAATGCTGCGTGTCTTCCTTGTATGCATAGCAGCGATTGACCACTGGGTCAGCAAGCTTTTGATCTCTTGGAATCTGATTTCGGTGAGGCATTTCCCATGGAGCAGCAGTCATCGTAGGATAATCCTTTAAATGATCCACATTTCGACCTCGCTCCAAAACAAGTGTTTTAAATCCCTTCTCACAAAATTCCTTAGCTGCCCAACCACCAGAGATTCCGGAGCCAATCACGATAGCATCATATTCATTTGTCTTCATCTTGAAAAATAAGATTTTGTCTTAAGAATTATAGTAAAATAAGTACAGAAAAAAGCCCGATGATAACTACCAACGGGCTGAATTATTAAGTAAAGAGATCGCTTACTCGTAGCGCAAGGATTCGATCGGATCCAATTTACTTGCCTTGAATGCAGGGAAATATCCAGAGAGTAGCCCTACAACGATACAAATTAAGAATGCAACTAACATCCATAACCACGGAATCAAGAATCCTCCTGCACCGATTACCAGAGAAATCAAGTTTCCGATACCAATCCCTAAGATCATTCCAAAGATCCCTCCTAGCACACAGATCATAATCGCTTCAAATAAAAACTGCTGGCGAATCTTAAGTGGAGTTGCTCCCAATGCTTTCCGGATTCCAATTTCTCTAGTTCGCTCGGTCACCGATACCAGCATGATATTCATCAAACCTATCGAAGCTCCCAAAAGGGTAATAAATCCAATCCCAAACCCACCAATTCTTAAATATCCAGCCACTTCTTCAAGACTTTCTGCAACAGATTGGCTCTTTGTCAAATCAAAGGAATCTTCCTGAATCACTCGATCTTGACGAATTTTACGCATCATGCCAATAGCCTGACCCATTTCATAATCTATCTTATCAGGGCCTGAAGCTACACCGGTAACATTGTAATTGAATGTCCCACGTTGATCAAGGCGACTTGAATTTTCCACTGGAATAAGAATTTGACGATCGGCACCAGAATCTGGCCCAACACTTCCCTGCTTCTCCAAAACCCCAATAATCGTATAGGGTCTTCCATAGAAAGAAACCTTTTGACCAATCACTTCTTCATTTGAATCAAAAAGCAATTCCAGTAATTCTTTCCCCACTATTGCAACACTGTTACCATAGCGAATTTCGAGTGAACTGAAATTTCTACCATCTTGAAGTTTCATTGCTTTTATGTTGAGATAATTCTCATCTACCCCTCTAATTCGAACATTCGGGTTAGTTTTTTTTGATCCTTTTTTTACTTCAACATTTCCCGACACAGATACATAGACCGTTGAAATACCGATGCTGGTATATTCTTGTTTGAAGTCCATAACCTCATCAAAAGTCAATTTTGGATAGGTTTTTTCTGTCTTTCCTTCTTGAATGGACCTTCCTCCACTAAACCCCTTATTCCGAATGTCGAAGGAATTGGCTCCTAACCCTGCAAAACTATCAGCAATCTGCGCTTTGATCCCATCAATAGCAGTAAGCATCCCTACCAAAGAGGAAATCCCGATGGCAATAATGGCTCCAGTTAAAACAGTACGAAGTAAATTAACTTTGATAGAGTTTACAGCTTCACGAATATTTTCGATCAAATTCATAGAGTGTTCGGATTAGAACAGAAATAATAAGTTTCTAAGAAAATCTAGTTTAAGTATAACCAAATCATCTTAATTAGGTCAAAAGTAGCTTGAATTTTATTTGAATGAATCACATGACTACTTCCTTTTGGATAATCGGTATATGGATCAGTTCAACGGAATCTTCAGAAAATGGATCATAGGAATCATCAAAAGTTTCAAAATGAGCTCTTACATCCAATCGATAAGCTGATTTTGCAAGCCAATTAATCATAAAATCTTGCATCACATTTTGAAAATTAGTTGCCTTTCCATGAAGAGGGAAAACTGCATATAAGCCACCATCAAGGATGATTTTCTCAAAGGAACTCGGGCAGTTTGAAAGGGATTCAGAAATCGCAGCACACTTTTCAAAGTTAGTATCCACCGAAAAAGATTCTTTTGCAATCTCTTTTCCATACCGTGATATCGAATAAAATTTATTTGGAGAAAGATCTTGATGGGCTGAAATAGCCATTTTAAATGGTTTCCAAAGCTTGACCGTTTCTTGCTTCGAAACGCTAGTCCAAATCCGATGACCGGATAGGACCTGAGGCTCAATATTTAGGATACTGATTTTCAAATCAATGCATCCGATCTGGCCGCAATCCAATTTCTCTTAAAACCCCCGCCTCAAATTCAAGCCATTCTTTCCAGCGAACATTTACTTTTTCCACCTCTTGGTAGCTTCGAGCCAGTTCGATAAAAGTCACATAGTGGCCTGCTTCTGAAACCATCAATTCATAATAAAACTTCCTCAACTCTTCATCTTGTATATGCTTCGAAAGTAACTTAAAGCGTTCACAACTTCTCGCTTCAATTAATGCATTTAGAAGTAATTGTTCGGTCAGCTGCTGCATTCGGTTTCCTCCTTTTTTGACAAAGTTGCTTAGTGCAATCACGTATTCATCTTTTCTTGGGAAGCCGAATTTCAAACCACGCTTTCGAATCTGCTCCATCACACGCTCGAAATGTCCCCATTCCTCAGCAACGATCGGAGTCAAAGTGTCAACGATTTGGTCCAAATCATTAAATCTCAATATCAAACTGATACAGGAAGATGCCGCTTTTTGCTCGCAGTAAGCATGGTCAGTTAGAATATCTTCAATTTGCATCTCTGCTATCCCAACCCACCTGGGATCTGTAGGCAACTTCAAATGAAGCATTTTCTCTTTGGTGCTTTCCTCCCAACTCATCTTAATCAAATAAATACCAGGTGATCCCTAGGTCCAAGAATGATTTATAACCCGTGTAATCCGGAGTCACAAAGTACCCCTCCTGATTCATAAGTCCACTATTCAAGTGATTGTATTTAAAGAGTACGCGGGTTCTGTTGATCCGGAAATCAAGAAAAAAATCAGCCACCGGGTAGGCATACACATCAAAGTTATTTTGGAGATGATACTGTTGTGTTCCTGTGAAATAGGCATTTGCAAAGTATGAAGAATGGTATCGGATATCTATTCCCATTTGGACTACCACATTATTATTAAAAAGTGGGCTGTCAAAATAAAACTTCGTGTTTGCGTAAACTTTAGGGATTCGGAAAGCATCACTAGCCTCTCCAGTAATTTCTGTAAAAATCACTTCCGTATCCCATCGAAACTTCTTTCCGATCTGAATATTGGCAATCAAGCCCGGTTGGAACAAGAATGCCTCCCCATTTGCCTGTGCAGCCTCACGATTAATATCAAAATAGACGTATTTGTTGACTCTGTTTAATGTAAGAGAAGGGCGAAGTTTGATTTTCTCCAAATTAATTTTCAAAGTCCCTTTAACTTGGTCAACTCCTATATTATCAAAATTATTTTCCCACTGTAAAAAATATCCCTGGTAATTCTGCTGCATGGAAGTTGGCTTATACACTGCCTTCAAGTATTCCAAATCAAGCCAAGGAGAAGTCATTATACCATGAATTTTAAATGCGCCAGGTATTAAATATTCTCCATCCACACGAAGGCTCCATTTTTCCGAAAGATCGCCGATAAGTTCTCCCCCAATAAAAACTTCATTGAACGTATTGTCGCTGGTAAAAGTCGGGCTTTTCATTTTTCCAGTTCGAAACTTTGCATAAGCATTGTAATAAAAGCCTCCAAAAGTTCCTTTGAAACCTACTTCATTTCGCCATTCAGAAAAATCATTCCGATTTTGAGCTGTATCTCTTGCACTGATTCCTGGCAATGGATAATACAAGGTATCGGATTTAGACATGTCCGCTTCAAAAATCAAATCCTGGCTTTTCTTATCAAAAACGTGATAAATCTGTAGCCCATCTTTGACTTTATATTCGTGATAAAAATGGTAATCCTGCCTCAAATCTCTTGCTTGAGAATACTTTAGCCAAACCTTTGCATCTTCATAAGTGAAGTAAAGCGACGTGCTGTCAACCTCTGGCGGAATAATACCTCCGATCTCATAGACCACATGCCGCATTCTTGAGAAATTTCCCAAAAACCAATATTTGCCATTTTCTGATCGGTAATTCGTATGAAAAGAATAGGCATTTTGTTCCACCATGTTGTCATCTCGAGCCTGAGGATTAAGGGTTTTTTTAGCTCGAATGGTATGGAACTCAAATCCTACATTCCATCTTGGATTGATATTTCTGGCGAATTCGATGTCCAGCATATTTCGATTTCCACCCCCGAAAAAAGCGGACATGTTGGTAAATGGAGATTTAGTATCGAAATACTTTTGGTTTTCTGGAGCTCGATAATATAAATCGTAAGCTTCAAATCCAGATGTAGTACCAATCATTTCAGGCACTTGATAAAAAATGGATCGAGCTGCCGAACCGATATTACCCAAATCCTGATATTTCCAACCACTCTTGGCTACAGGATCGTAGTTATGATAATTATTTAATAGGGTGTCTTGTGGGAAAACCTTGAGTCGATTTCTTTTAATATCTCTTTCAAAAAAATATAAACTGGTGTTTGGGCCATACACCATTTTCGTAGAATCATCCAATAAAGACCTACGGCCCTCTACTTCTTCCTCTTCAGTTTCATTACCGCGAACCTGATTGGGGTTTTGACCAGTGGTAGGTCGAGTAGTCTTTGGGATAGGTCGCTGTGCATTCACGAAGTGAATCACCCCTAAGATTAAGAAAAAGAATATGCCTAAAACCTTTATTTTCACTTAGTACGACCTTTATTTAGGACTTTTATTTGGATTTCAGATTTCAAAATATCCAAATCATGTTGACTCATTTCGACCTCAATTGGCAAGACAAAAATCGGAATTTCTGCTAGAAAACCTGCTGGACAAGAAGATTTAACTTTCCCTGCATCTTTTTCAGTAGTCATCAACACAACCTCTTTCGGTCCAAACTTCAAAAAACATTCCTTCAATTTCTCAAAATCTTCTAAAGTGTACCGATGATGATCCGGAAATGAAAATCTTTCAACCAATCCAAAATTGGATGAAACATAAGCAGCAAGTGAAGTATCATCTGCTAATCCAGAGAATAAAATTACTTTTGGATAGAATTGAAAGCTTGAATTCAAAGGAAATGGTTCACCGTACTTGATCCAGGAAAAAAGAACTGGCTTTCCAATTCCTGCATACTTTTGGATTTGGCTGGCGACACGTTTTTTTTCTTCGAGATCCCCTTCTTTGGATTTGGTAACAATAACTAAATCTGCCCGCCCTGCGCCTCTCCTAGCCTCTCTCAATCTGCCCATTGGAAGTAAATGATCCTTTGAAAATGGCTTTTGAAAAGTAGTCAATAAGATAGATAAATCAGCTTGAAAATACCGATGCTGGAAAGCATCATCCAAAAGGATTAATCCTGTTCCAGTTGTTTCAAAAGCTATTTTTTTCGCAGCAGCTACTCGATCCTCTCCCACAAAAACAGCGACATTAGTATGAAATTTTCGAAAAATCTGTTCGGGCTCATCGCCAATTTCCCTTGGGCCATGTGTCGAGTTTGCCTTTAAAAACCCTTTGGTTTTTCTTCCATATCCACGGCTAAGGATAGCGATCTTATTTTCATTAGAAAGGTGTCTAATTAAAAACTCGATCATAGGTGTTTTTCCAGTTCCTCCAACACTTAGATTCCCAACACTTATACTTGGGATAGTGGACTTTTCTGTTTTCAAAATCCCAAAATCAAACAGGAGATTCCGAAGACTTGTTACCAAATCATATAGAAAAGCAAAAGGATAAAGGAAAAAAGCGTACCAGCGCATTGGCAAGAATTACTATTTTTGATCAAAGAAACATAAAAAATATGGGATACAAGATCAGTGCAGTTATTTCAAGCTTGGAAATGCTCGCTCCTCCAGCCTACCAAGAATCTTATGATAATGCCACTTTGATTACTGGTGACAGGCAATGGGAGGTTTCTGGCATTCTTTGCACACTCGATTGCACAGAGGCTATTGTAGAGGAGGCAATTGAATTGGGAGCAAATCTGATCATTGCCCATCATCCTATTGTTTTTAAGGGTTTGAAAAGTATTACAGGTAAGAATTATGTCGAGCGCACAATTATTAAGGCCATCAAGCATGATATTGCCATCTATGCTATCCATACCAATTTGGATCATGTTTCGATGGGGGTCAATAAAAGAATCTCAGATCAATTAGGTTTGGTCAATACTCGAATCTTGAGTCCTAAGAAACAGTTGCTAAGTAAGCTGATATATTTTGTTCCCGAATCAGCCGCACAAAAAACCCTAGATGCTGTCTTTGAGGCAGGAGCCGGGAAAATTGGAGAGTATTCAGATTGTTCTTTTCAAAGTGTCGGAACTGGCACTTTTACTCCATCAGCCAATGCGAATCCAACCATTGGAAAAGCGAACAAACCAGAGATGGTTCAAGAAAAAAGAATCGAAGTTATTTTACCTTCTTTTCAAGCAAGTAAGGTTATTAAAGCTTTGAAAAATTCCCATCCCTACGAAGAAGTAGCCTACTACCTTCAACAACTTGAAAATGAAAACCAAGAAGTTGGCGCAGGAATGGTGGGGGAATTGATAGAATCACTCGACACTGAAGCATTTTTTGACTTATTAAAATCAAAAATGAATCTGAAGGTCATAAAGCATACGGCTCCAATTGGGCGAAAAATTAAAAAAGTAGCAGTTTGTGGTGGTGCTGGGATTTTTTTACTTCCTGATGCAAAAAACATCCAAGCTGATGCATTTATTACATCTGACATTAAGTATCATGAATTTTTCGACGCAGAGGGTAAGTTGATCCTATGTGACATCGGACATTATGAGAGTGAAATTTTCACAAAAGAATTATTAGGGGAGTTTTTGTCACAAAATTTTCCTAATATTGCACTCTATTTGACAAAAGTAGTTACAAATCCCACATCCTACCGATAGTACATGGAAAGTACAGTAGCACAGAAACTCGAAGCTATTCACAATCTTCAACTTTTAGATTCAAGATTAGACGCGATATTGAAAGTTCGCGGCGCTTTACCTGAAGAAGTTCAGGATTTAGAAGACGAAATAGCTGGTTATAATACACGCTTAGAAAAATTTAAAGCAGAAATCGATTCATTTGATGATGAGGTGAAAGCTTTGAAGGATAGCATCAAAGAATCTGAGAAACTGATTAAAAAATATCAGGAGCAGCAGATGAACGTTAGAAATAACCGGGAATATGATGCCATCACTAAAGAATTAGAGCTTCAAGACCTTGAAATTCAAGTTTCAAAGAAGAAAATTGCTGAAGCAGGCATGCGAATCGATCAGAAAAAAGTTGATCTCGAAGAGCTGACTGCAGTAATGAAGGATCGCCAAAAAGATTTAGATCAGAAAAACAATGAATTGGCGACTATCATTTCTGAAAGTGAAGCTGAAGAAGGAAAAATAAACACGGATCGTACCAAAGCCACTAAAAAAGTGGAGGAAAGATTACTAAAGTCCTATGAAAAAATTCGTGAGAATGCGAAAAATGGACTTGCTGTGGTACTAGTTAAGCGAGGTGCATGTGGCGGTTGTTTCAATACAGTTCCACCTCAGCGTCAAGCAGACATTCGTGAAAAGAAGAAATTGATCGTGTGCGAGCATTGCGGGCGAATTCTAGCTGGCGTAGAAGATGAAACTACTCCTGAAACTCCAGTAAAGAAAAAAAGAACATCAAAAGCTTAATTATAAGAATTCATATTAAAACCCCGAGGATATTTTCCTCGGGGT
Organism: Algoriphagus sp.; assembly: GCA_024642365.1. Lineage (GTDB taxonomy): Bacteria > Bacteroidota > Bacteroidia > Cytophagales > Cyclobacteriaceae > Algoriphagus. Next base: position 8,930 of record JAHEBE010000011.1, on the reverse strand, counting down.
TTTTTATTTTATACCCCTTTTGATTCGAAAAGATTGATTTAAATTCTTATATTTCTCGTCATGAAAAGTGCAGCAATAGTTCTAATCACCTTATTTTGCTCGCTTTCGGTTTTCGCAAAAGAGAATGAAACCAAAACATTTTTGGTTCTTTTCCAATCAAAAGAATTAAAATCGTTGAAGCTATCTGTAAAGGATATCGAAACCCAATTTTCTTCTTTTTTCAAAACCAAAAGCTATCAGGGCAATTCTGATCCTTCAATCTTAATTGATATTCCTAATTGTGATTTTGACGCCTGTTTTTTAGGTGACATGTTGATCAGCTTAGGAAAAGGTGAAGAAATAAAGTTAGATGAGATAGCCTTTCGAGTTATCGATATTTCAGACTCCAAAAAATCCTACGAATCAGAGCTGCTGACTTTTGAAAACTTAGGAAAAAAGCTCCAAAAAGTTGAGAAATCAGAAAAGGCTAGCCCAAGGCCTTAAGATGATCGAGCGAATTGTGTTTTCGAACCACAAATGATCCATCCGTTAATTGCTCCAGTAAATAAAGGCAAAGGTTATGGTGCTCAAAATTGTCCATATACCTCAAATCAAAATTCAATATCACGCTTAGAAATATTCGCATAGCACGTCCATGCATGCAAACCAGTACTGTTTCTCCAGGTCCTTCCAAAATAGTTTTAATTCCACTTCGCATTCGAACAGCGACCTGATTGGGACTTTCTCCTCCTTCTATACAGTAATCTAGATTACCTTGTTGCCATTGATGTAGCATATGCTTATAATACTCTCCTTCTTCTGGAGTCATAGGTGTGCCCTCATATTTACCCCACGAGATTTCATTCAAATCTGAAAGAGACTCTGAAGGAATTCCTAAATCCAGAAATCTTTGGATGGACTGTTTGGTTCGAATCAGCCCAGTATAATAGACCTGATCAAAATTGACCGAATGATACCTATTGAAAAAAGCCTCAGCTTGTGCCTGACCAGTGGCATTCAAAGGAGCATCAATCCCACTTCCTTGCACCACTCCCTTTAAATTAAAATCTGTTTGGCCGTGCCTGACGAGGTAAATTTTTTTTCGATTCAAGTTTCTCTATTTTTGTTCTAAGCCCAAATAAACCTCATTTAGCCCACATTTTAATGGTATTTCTAACAAAGCCTACATTAGACGATCTAAATGCTAGTAGTAATGGCAACATGGTCAGCCACTTAGGAATACAATTCACCAAAGTTGGAGATGACTTTTTGGAAGCTATTATGCCTGTAGATTCTAGAACCAAACAACCCATGGGCTTGTTACATGGAGGCGCAAATGTAGTTTTAGCAGAAACACTTGGTTCTATTGCTGCGTCGTACACTTTGAATCGTGAAAAACAGGCAGCTGTAGGATTGGAGATCAATGCTAACCACCTAAAATCTGTACGAGATGGAATGGTAAAAGGCCAAGTTAAACCGGTTCATATCGGAAAATCAACCCAGGTATGGGAAATAAAAATTGTAAATGAAGCCAACCAATTATGCTGCATCAGCAGAATAACGATGGCGATTTTAGATTTAAAATGATCAACTCTCAAGTATCAACCACTTATACCTTTACAGAAGTCCTTGACTTTGTAATCAATTATGGATTAGATTCTGGAGCTTCTTTTGCACTTTGGCGAAAACCAAAATCTAATGTTATTGAGTTTGTATCAAACGAAAATCCCGCTCCGAAAAAAACTTCAATCAATTTAGAAGAAATCGAACCAGGCTTCATTGTTCATCCTTTCGATGATCAGGAAGACAAGCAAGCATTTTTTATTAAGGCAGTTACCTTCTGGAAAATCCCCATAATTGAGCAAGTCTCGAACGAAGAGTTACCTATTTCACTAAATCTTGCGCTTGAAAAAAGCGCTTCTTCCTCAAGTTTAAAAAATGATTCGTCAAAGAGGAAACTAAATCATTCAATTGCTATCAATTATTTGGAAGAAGACGGGAAAGCTCATTTTATTTCTTTGGTAGAAAAAGGAGTCGAGGCAATTAAATCCGGGTTGGTTGAAAAAGTAGTTCCTGCACGGACGAAGTTAGTGCACTTGGATCAACATTTCGAGATAGCCAAAAGCCTCCAGCGAATGCTGGTAGCTTACCCTAATTCCTTTGTGAATTTCTTCCATATCCCGGGGATTGGGACTTGGATTGGAGCCAGTCCAGAAATACTGATTGAGACAAAGAAAAACATGTTTTACACCATGTCTCTTGCTGGTACGCAGCCAGCTTTTGGAGAAAACCCACTTAAAACTGCTGCTTGGACACAAAAAGAAATCGAAGAACAAGCTTTAGTTAGTAGATACATCGTTGATTGTTTTAAGAAAATCAGGCTTAGAGAATATGAGGAGCATGGCCCAAAAACAGTTTTGGCTGGCACATTGCTTCATTTGAGATCTGACTTTAAAGTCGATATGCAGGCGACTAACTTCCCTCAATTAGGCTCGGTCATGTTGGAGTTGCTTCATCCTACTTCAGCAGTTTGCGGTATGCCAAGGAAAGAAGCACATGAATTTTTGAAAAAATATGAGAATTTGGATCGATCTTTCTTTGCAGGATTTATAGGCCCAGTAAATATTGCAGGCGAAACTTCCATCTATGTAAACCTCCGTACCGCATCATTGACTGATGGGAAAGCAATTTTATATGCTGGGGCTGGTGTCACTGAAGATTCTGATCCAGAAAAAGAATGGGAGGAAACTGAACTGAAGTGTCAAATTATTGGTAAATTTTTACAAAACCACTCCGCTTGATTATTCAGCCTATCATCGATCTAGCTTCAGTCTGTGCAATTAAAGGAATTACAAATGTCATTCTTTCGCCAGGCTCAAGATGTGCGCCTTTAACTTTGGCCTTTGCACGCCATCCCCAAATAAAAGTTAGGACCATTACTGATGAACGTGCTGCTGGCTTTATTGCACTTGGCATGGCCCAAGAACTTGGACAAACAGTAGCTATTGTATGTACTTCGGGGTCAGCTGCAATGAACTATTTCCCGGCTGTAGCTGAAGCTTATTTTCAACAGGTACCTCTGCTGATTTTAACAGCTGATCGTCCTACAGAATGGATCGATCAATACGATGGTCAGACCGTTTTTCAGCAAGGAATTTATGGTAACCATGTCAAAAAAAGCTTTCAATTTCCAGATTCTTTCGAGTCTACTGACCAAGTCTGGCATGCCAATCGGATCATAAATGAAGCTATAAATCAATCGATCCAATATCCAAAAGGACCCGTTCACATAAACATCCCACTTCGCGAACCATTCTATCCGAATGCGGGAGAGGAAATAAATTTTCCTTCAGAACCTCGGATCGTTCAATTAGATGAATATAGCCAGGTTTTATCTAATTCTAGTTTAGCAACCCTAAGCAAAGCATTCGAAAAGTTCAGCCGAATTTTAATTATTCCTGGACAGCAAAAGCCAGATCTAGAAATTCAAAAAGTTTTGGATCAATTAAGTATTGAAAAAAATGTCGTCGTGGTTACGGACTGTATTTCCAACTTACAATCTGCGGCTACAATTTCCCTTCATGATCATTGGTTGGGGAATTCTGATCTATTTGAAGCACTCAATCCGGATTTGATTTTGACTTTTGGGAAATCAATTATTTCTAAATCGTTAAAACTTTTTGCACGAAAAAGTTCTGCTAAACATTGGCACATCCAAGTCGACGGATCAGGAAAAGACACTTTCCAAAATCTCTCACGAATAATACAGTCAAGTCCTATCCAAATACTTGAAAACCTTCTTCAAACTTTACCCAAACAAGATGAAGGGTTTTATTCCAAATGGGCTACTCTACAATTCAAAGCAAAAAATTCACTTCGGAAAAATCTTAATTCCGCCCCATTCGGAGAATATAGAGCCCTGCAGCAGGTGTCACAAATTATCCCAGAAAACTCAAAAATTCACGTGGCGAATAGCATGTCCGTTAGGTATTTAAACTTTCTAGGAAGCTGGAAACAGGAAATTTACTGCAACAGAGGCACTAGTGGCATCGATGGGTCTAATTCGACAGCAGTTGGGTGTACTTTTATTACAGACCAGTTCGTCACACTTATCACTGGTGATCTCGCTTTCTTCTATGACCGAAATGCTTTTTGGCATAATTACCCCATGCCAAATTTGAGGATTATCTTATTGAATAATCACGCAGGAGGAATTTTTAGACTTATCGAAGGCCCGGCAAATCAACCAGAATTGGAAGAGTTTTTTGAAACAAAACAATCCTTAACAGGTGATCATTTGGCAAATGAATTTGGTTTTGGGTACCAGCTCGTAAGAAATCAGGAGGAACTAATCCATGCTTTGGAAGATTTTTACGAGACTAGTCTTTCTCCAAAAATACTGGAAATAGAAACTTTGAGCACGGAAAATGCCAATATCCTGAACCAAATAAAAGCAGCAATCAAAGTTGATTTAACTGCTCAATAATCAGATTAGTTAGGTTGGAAGACCCGGATATAATCCACTCTCATTTCTTGAGGAAACTTCGTGTCACCATTTGGACTTCCTGGCCATCTTCCTCCAACAGCCACGTTGAAAATGAAGAAAAACGGTTTGTGAAATTCATCCAAACCTGCCGGAGTGATGTCGATCACATGAAACTCTACGTTATCCAAAAGCCAAACGATTTTTTGCTTATCCCAAACGATTGAAAACACGTGGTATTCATCGTTGAAAATGCCTGTACTTAGCTTTGTTTTGCCCCCGTAATTTGCATAGCTGCCTGCGTTATCCCAGTGGACAGTGCCATGAGTAGTCCGATCACGATCTTCAACAGAACCACCCACCATTTCCATGATATCGATCTCACCACACTTAGGCCATCCTGCTTCCGAAAAGTTTTCGCCAAGCATCCATAATGCTGGCCACATTCCTTGACCTTTTGGCAATAAAGCTCGGATATCAATTCGACCATAGGTAAAGAATTTTTTTCCTTTAGTGATCAACCTTGAAGATGTATAATTCTTTCCTCCAATTGACTCTTGTTTGGCAGTAATGATCAGCTTACCATCTTTTAAAGCAGTATTCTCTTTTTTATAATATTCCAGCTCATCATTTCCCCAACCGCAATTACTTGGACAACCGTCTCCAATTTCAAAAATCCAATTATCAGAAAGTGTTGTAGTGTTAAATTCATCCGACCAGACCAGTTTATAGCCCATATATGTTTCTGGACTGGAATAGCCAGAATTAGGGTCTAAACCTAAAGCGGCAGCATTCATGGTGATCGGCTTAGAATCAACAACAAAAAGTTGCTCATCGGCATGAGCTTGAAGCGTAACGGTATAATCTCCTTTTACTTTGTAGGTATAAGAAGCAGAATTCCCATCTACTCGTAGGTTTGCCTCCCCTGGTGTTCCAAAATTAATTTTAAAATAGCTGGCATTTGTAGCCGAAAAAGTAGCTTTCACTTCCCCATTCCCAATCAATTGAAGTTCCAATTTAATATTGCTCGGTGTTTCCAACTTTTCGTCTACCTCACCACCACCAGAACAGCCTGCAAGCCAAACTAGGCTAACTAATACCAATCCGTAATTCAATAATTTTTCCATCTTCACAATTTTATCAGTTAATTACCTGACAATTTAGGAGAAAGCTGAAAAAAACACAATTAATAGGCAAGATCGGGAGAAGAATTTCTCCCGATTTTTTGAATTAAATAAATCATTAATCCGATCTGGACAATCTCTGCCAAGGTCCAAGGAATCAAAGCGAGAAATACCCCGATTCCCGAAAACATTAATACTCCAGCCAAAATTAAAAGACATCCCATACTAGTGGCCACATATGAAAACTGCTTTTTGTAGCCCAAGTAACCGAGCCCCAAAAAGACATACATAAAACCAAAGGAGCTAACCTTAATCATGTAATAATCTCCTAATGAAAAGGAATCCGTGAAAAGAGCTAATAAATCAACCAAATACCAGATCACATTAGCTCCAATCATGACCCAAAGTGAAAGCTTTAAAATTCCATTTGGAAACGAATCGGTTAATTTCAACCAGCCAAAAAGAAAGATTACATAGAAGAGGTACGAACCGGTTTTTATCCACGCAAAAGCACCTGCACTAATAGAGGCCTCACCCGAAATGAATTCCGTTTCCAATCCAATTTCAAACATGGATAGAAAAAAATATAAAATTGAGGCTCCCACTGCGGCATACAAAATAGGAGATGGTTTCTTCGTTTCAGAGGTTTCTTCTTCGATTTGATTTTGCCAAGTATGTCCCAGTGCTTCAAACAGCGCTTTAACTGTATAACTTCTTGGAGTCACTTCTCCCGCTTCAATTCGTTGCACAGTTCGCACATTCAGATTACACTTTTCTACAAGTTCCTCTTGAGTCATTCCCTTTGCTTTTCGAAGCTCAGAGATTTTTTTACCTAATTCCGGTTGTTTCATAACATATAGATTTTGATTAACCATGGCAATTTCTCTGAATGAATTGGGACATTGGGCGAAATTAGGTCGGATTTAACCCGACATTTCCCCGACTTTTAGTGATATGCGCTAAAATAACTTATTTGAAAACGTTTGGAATCCTTTCTTTTGGGAATATTCTTTGATTTTTACAGTAAAGCCAATACTTGATTTAGCACCGGATTTCTATTCCCTGTCTTCCAAATAACCGCTAACTCTGTAAATTGACTTAGATGTGGAATCTCCATAAACCGCACGTTGATCTCATATCCCTCCTGAATTGATGTAGGCACAATAGCTACGCCTAAGCCACTCTCTATCAATTTAAAAATAGTCAAGGCGTGGACTGATTTATGCTGGATTTTTGGGGAAAAACCAGCATCTCTGCAAATCCCAATTATCTGATCGTAATAAAAATTGCTGTAATCCGAGGAAAAAAGGATGAAAGACTCTTCCTTAAATTGACTCATTGACTTGAATTCATGCGCTTTAATTGGATGATTTTGTGGTACTACTAAGGAAAAAGTATCTCTTGCGATCGTCTTTATTTCTAGACCTTCTGGAACAGAACCCAATCGAACGAATCCCAAATCCAGCTTGTCATTTTGAACCATCTCCACTTGGAGTGAATTGCTTAATTCTTCCAAATTCACACTGACCAAGGGTTGAAATACATTTAAGCGAGACATCAATCGTGGAATAATCTGGTTTGAAGCAGATCCTAAAAAGCCGATTCGGAGTTCACCGATTTTCCCTCCTTGGATTTGATGAAGTTGCCCTTTAATCGTTTCCAAGTGATTGAGAAGAAAATCAACTTCTCCTTTTAGATAGACTCCAGCGGCTGTAAGATTCACCTTCCGCTGATCTCGGTCAAAAAGCGTGACTTCCAACTCCTCCTCCAATTGTCTTATCTGCCGGCTAAGGCCAGGTTGCGAGATAAAAAGCCGTCCAGCTGCTTTTCGGAAATTTAATTCTGAAGCAACTGCTTTAAAATAATAGAGATGTCTTAATTCCATTGATGCTTCAAAAGTATCAAATAATGATAATAATAGTATCAATAGGTATCACTTAAAGCTGGTATTTTTAGGCTACAAAATGGAATGCTTTTGCTCATTTTAAAATACCAACCCAATCTATCCAAATGGAAAATTTCAAATACGGCCTCGATCATCTCACAAGCTCTATTGCCTTAAAAATTGCTAGAAAAAAAATCAAAGGAATTTTTGATCCCGAAACCAAACAAAAAGTCAATGATTCTGCGAAAGCCGTCGCCGCAATTGCAAAAGGAGACCGAGTTGTTTATGGGATAAATACTGGTTTCGGCCCACTTTGTACCACGAGGATTTCAGAATCTGACACCCGGACATTGCAAGAAAATTTGATTAAAAGCCATGCTGTTGGGTTGGGTGATCCTATTCCAGAGGAGATTTCCAAATTGATGCTCATCTTGAAAATCCATGCCTTAGCCCAAGGTTTCTCCGGAATTCAATGGGAAACCATTGAGCGATTGAATTGGATGTTAGAACAGGATGTCATTCCGGTGATTCCCCTCCAGGGTTCAGTTGGGGCTTCTGGTGATTTGGCACCACTTTCCCATTTAGCTTTGCCTTTGCTTGGGCTAGGGAAAGTCCACTTTGCCGGAGAAATTATCCCTACACAAAAGGCCTTATCTCATTTTCAGATCCAGCCAATTGAATTAGGTCCGAAAGAAGGTTTGGCACTGATCAATGGGACCCAATTTATGGCTGCTTTCGGGGTAAAAGTGGTAGACCGTCTAAGCAATTTGCTAAAGCACGCCGATATCACAGGCGCCATGATGATCGAAGGATTGATGGGTTCTATCAAACCATTTTCACCAGAGCTACACCAACTCAGACCCTATATTGGTAATAAGCATGTAGCTCAAACCATCTTGAACTTGCTTAAAGATTCGGAGATTGTTAATTCCCATTTAAACTGTGCGAGAGTCCAGGATCCGTATTCTCTTAGATGTATGCCACAGGTACATGGCGCATCGCGAAATGCATGGCTCCATCTCAAAGAAATCATAGAAACTGAAATCAACTCAGTCACAGATAATCCAATTGTCCTTTCTGAGGAGCATACGATTTCAGGAGGTAACTTCCATGGTCAACCAATTGCTTTGCCACTAGATTATGCTTGCCTAGCTGCATCTGAATTAGGTAATATTTCTGATCGTAGAATCTACCTTTCAATTGAAGGAGACACCCCTGGAGTTCCTAAATTACTTTTGAAAGAAACTGGTCTGAATTCAGGTTTGATGATTCCACAATACACGACTGCGGCTTTAGCTTCTGAAAACAAGGGGCTTTGCTTTCCGGCATCGGCAGATAGTATTCCAACTTCATTGGGGCAGGAAGATCATGTCAGTATGGGAAGTATTGGAGCTAGAAAGGCGCTTCAAGTCATTGGAAATGTGGAGAAAATTTTGGGAATTGAATTATTCTATGCGGC
>JAHEBE010000162.1 GCA_024642365.1 Algoriphagus sp. | reverse complement strand
GCGATGGCTTCTGTTTTCACCCAGCGAAAAGTGAAATCAAAAGTTGCCATGACAGGGGAAATATCCCTGATTGGAAAAGTGATGCCAGTGGGAGGTATCAAGGAAAAAATCCTTGCTGCCAAGCGAGCAGGAATCAAAGAAATCATCCTTTGTAAGAAGAATAAGCGTGATATCGAGGAGATTGATGCACACTACATCAAGGGAATTGATTTTCATTTTGTGGATCGGGTAGAAGAGGTTTTGGAGATTGCTTTGTTGAAATCTAAAGTAGATCGTCCACTGACTTTCAGCTTTTCGCCTGAAACACCTTCCAAAGACTAATCGTCCTAGTGGCGAAAAACCATAAAACCCGGATGGGTAAACCAATTTAAAATGGATAAAATCTTAAGCCTAACTCCCAGACAAATCGTTGCCGAGTTAGATAAATATATCATAGGTCAGCACGACGCAAAGAGAAATGTAGCCATTGCACTTCGAAATCGAATTCGGAGACTGATGGTCAAATCTGAAATCCAAAAGGACATCGTTCCCAATAACATTTTGATGATTGGGTCAACGGGTGTTGGAAAGACAGAAATAGCACGAAGACTCGCCAAAGTGGCACAGGCGCCATTTACCAAAGTAGAGGCCTCAAAATTTACAGAAGTTGGCTATGTAGGACGCGATGTAGAAAGCATGGTTCGGGACCTTGTGGAACAATCAGTTGCCTTAGTTCGGGAGCAAAAAAATGAAGAGGTTAAGGAAAAAGCTGCAGATGCAGTGGAGGAATTAATCTTGGATATTCTTATTCCACCGGTAAAAAGTGCGGGTTTTACCCGAAATACAACGATCGAACTCAATGAAAACTCTGAGCCAAATTCGGATCATGAATTGAATGAGCGGACTCGTGAGCGCTTCCGGGAAAAACTTCGAGATGGAGAACTTGATGATCGAAAAATCGAAATCAATGTCAAAGCAGGTTCTCCAGTGGGTGTGGGAATGATCGGTAATGGAATGATGGATGATGCCAGCATGGCTGGGCTTCAGGATATGATTTCTAACATGATGCCGAAAAAGGTTAAAAAAAGAAAGCTTTCTATTTCTGAGGCACGGAAGGTTTTACTGGAAGAGGAGTTATCTAAGTTAATTGACTTCGACGAGGTCAAGGAAGAAGCGATTCGACTTGCAGAAAATAACGGCATCATCTTTATCGATGAGATTGATAAGATTGCTTCTAAATCAGGAAAAGGTGGAGGAGGTCCGGATGTGAGTCGAGAGGGAGTTCAACGGGATCTTTTACCTATTGTAGAGGGATCTGCAGTCAACACCAAATACGGAGTAATCAATACGGATCACGTGCTTTTTATTGCTGCAGGAGCATTTCATGTAGCGAAGCCATCTGATTTGATTCCTGAGCTTCAAGGTAGATTTCCAATTCGTGTCGAACTTCAAAGTTTGACCCAAGAGGACTTTTCACGGATTCTACGGGAACCTAAAAATGCATTGACTAAGCAATACCAAGCCTTGTTTGAGGCAGAGGAAGTTTACTTAGAGTTCAATGACGAAGCCATTGAGGAAGTGGCTAGATTGGCTTTCTTGATCAATCAAGAGGTGGAAAATATCGGAGCGCGAAGACTTCATACAGTGATGAGTCATCTACTTAATGATTTTCTGTTTGATGTACCCGATACGATTCAGGCAAATTCGAAGATTATGGTTACCAAGGAGATGGTCCAAGACCGTCTCAATACGCTGGTGAAAAACCGAGATCTTTCACAATATATTTTATAATTAAATGGGGCATCAATCGATGCCCTTTTTTATATGGCAAATTCATTAGTAATTCTTACTGGACATAGTCAAGGGTTGGGAAAAGCCTTACTTGATTATTATTTGGACAAATCCGGTGTGGAGGTAATCGGTATTTCAAGGAAATTACTTGGAATTAATTCACCGCGATTGAAAGAAATAAGTCTGGATTTATCCGACTTAGATTTACTTGAAAATCAGTTGGATTTGATTTTTCCAGACAGTTCCTATGATGAGATTCTATTGATTAACAACGCTGGTTCGATTGGGGAGATCAAATCAGTTGGTCTTCTTGATTCAAAACGCCTACAATCTTTAATGAATTTGAATCTGCTCGCACCAGCCTTGTTGACAAATGCTTTCGTAGCCCGCTTTCAGGGATTAAAAAACAAACGTGTGGTGTGTAATATTAGCTCAGGTGCGGCTCATAAGCCCATGGAAGGATGGGCCTCCTATTGCAGTTCCAAAGCTGCTTTAGCAATGTTTACTCAAGTATGCCAAAAGGAAAACCGAAATTCCAGAATTCGATTTTTCAGTATTGCACCCGGAATAATCGACACTCCCATGCAGGCAGAAATAAGAAAATCGGATGAAAAAAACTTCCCGGATTTAGCTCGATTCCTAGCTTATAAGTCAGAAGGAAAGCTGGCATCGGGTATCGAGGTAGCAAGAAAAATTGGGTTTTTACTCGAACATTCGAGTTCTTTTGAAGAGGTAATTCAAGATGTAAGAAACTTTGAAATCCCCTAATTTGATTTTTTGGGATAATCAATAAACAAGGTTTTCGCATTTGCTGAACTTAGGTCTTTCCAGAATTCGCATTCAGCCGTGAATCCATATTGGCCTGAAGTGGGAAGGTTATCAATACTTCCACCTAGAAGTTCGATCAAGTCATTGAATCCCGGGTTGTGTCCAACTACAAACAGAACATTAACTGAATTAGATTGATTTCTGATCTGATTTAGAATGGCTTCTGCAGAAGCATGGTATAAACTTTCATTCATAATTAGGACGTTTGGACTCAATTGGAGCCCTTCAATCACCAATTGAGCTGTTTGTTTAGCTCGAAGTGCAGTAGATGAAAGGATCAAGTCTGGAAAAATTGCTCTTGCTTTTAGTCGTTTTGTCATCTCCGGCATGTCTCGCCAACCCCTCGGTCCAAGTGGGCGATCATGATCCCGAAGACCATAATCATCCCAAGAAGATTTGGCGTGTCGGAGCAATACAATTTTTCTCATAACCTTAAAATAGCGATGATTATTTTGTTTTATTTATCCTAATCTTTACTTTTAACGCAATTATTTCTTATTACTAACAAATTATTATGTTTACCGGAACAGTAAAATTTTACAATGAAGCCAAAGGATTCGGATTTATCGTAGACGACGACACTCAAAGCGAAGTTTTCGTACACGCAACCGGATTAGTGGACCAGGTTGCCCAGAACGACAAAGTTACATACGACGTCAAAGATGGCAAAAAAGGACCCAATGCCGTCAACGTCAAAAAAGCCTAATTAAGCATTTTTGAAGTTCTTGTTAATTGATCCTCTGAAGTTTAACCTTCAGAGGATTTTTTGGTTTTAGGAGATTCCTCCTCATTGGGATTGGGGTTAGCATCAAGTACTTTGGAGGGAGGAAGAACAGTTTCTTTCCAAGAAGAGGGGATCGTTTTGAGGTATAAATCCCGTTTAGGAAATGGAATTTCAATATTGTTTTCAGCAAAAGTCTTGAAAATGGCTGTCATCATTTCTGCTCGTACATCGATCCAAAAATCAATGCTCTCTACCCAAAACAAGACACGGAAATCAACTGAGCTATCCCCGAAATTCTGCATTAATACTTTGGAGTGAGGATTAGATAAGATTTTTTCATGGACTAATGCCTTTTCGATTAGTTCTTTGACTTTCGCCATATCTGAGTCATAGGCGACGCCGATTATCAATTCTACTCGTCTTCGCTTGTCAGACAAAGTCCAGTTTATCAAGCTTTGAGATAGTAGATCTCCGTTTGGAAGGATGATTTCAGATCCGTCGTAAGCCTGAATTTTACTTGCTCGGACGCCCACTTCTTTGACCGTTCCTGAAAGCGTCCCAACTTGAATTTCGTCTCCAATTTGAATCGGTCTTTCAAAGGCTAAAATTATTCCAGAAACCAAGTTGTTGATGATTGTTTGGAGACCAAAACCAATACCCACAGAAAGTGCACCAAGAACAATTGCTAATTTATCCAATGGGATTTCTGCTGCGGCCATAGCCAAAAAGAAGCCAATAGTAATGATTCCCAATCGGATCAATAGGATAGAACTTCCTAGTCGTTTGGTTCTTGAATGGGCAGATTTTTGATCTTGAATTGAAGCGAAATAGGCAATGTTATTTGCCAAAAAGGCTGAGATGAAAACAATAATGATCGATAATAGGATTGTTCCAAACTGGAATTCTGTATTTCCGATAATTCGATCTGTTTGTAGGAATTCGACTATTCCTTCATAAAGCGGATCAAAAAAGCCCAGGTAAAAAATAATGCTATAAACCCAAAGTCCGACTGCTACAATATTGAGTAAGTTTTGGATTCGCTTTTGAATTTCTTGAAAATCAAAAAATGTGGAGATCACATCAGATTCACTTTTTCGAGATTCAATGATTAAATAAACAGCTTTCAAAAAAACCTGTGTGAATAAATAGAGTGAAATACCTCTATAAAAACCTGTGATTCCTGGAATAATATAAGATTTCGCCAGTGAGAACCTGCCAAATGCATTTGCTCCTAAAGTAAAAGCCGAAAATAATAACAAGAAAATTGAAAGAAAAAGGAGGATGCTAGAACCATTGAATTTTTTACCGTTCACTTCCTTAAACATAAAATATCCTAATAGCAAGCCACCAATAGACATTCCGTAGATTAATGGTCGCTCAGCATAAGTCAATTGCCAATGGAGACCGATGGTAGGGCCTACCAAATACAGGGGAATAAAGATCAGCCAAATGTTAAAAATCCGATTGCCAAAATGTTGCTTAACTAATAGCGCCGAAAATAAAACCAGAATGAAGGATAGGATGGAGCTAAAAATTAAAGGCGGATCCCTGAAAAGCAGAAAAAATATCGGAATTACAATTACTAAGCAGGAAGAAAATAGATTCTTCCTTAGAAAGGTAACGCGCTCTAGGATTAAATCAGCAAATTCTTTTTGTCTTGAAATTTTATTTAGGGTGCTTTTGATGTAGAAATAGAGCAAAATAATAGTTAAAAAAAGTGCCCACATATAGACGCTATTATTCTCAATATATTGATTAAGAACAAAATAATTAATTCGAAAGGAGCTATTAAACTCGTCCCTGATGGAGATTTGGTCGCCATAATTTTTGGGCTCCCAAAGGTAATTTATCTCCTTACTGAGTGACCTTTGGCGAATTGCTATTTCGCTCTGTTTAAAAAATTGGCTTAAGTCCAAAAGTGCAATTGTAACCTCAGAAATACTTCCCTGAAACTTTGTAAGCAAAACCTCTTGTTGGATGAGCAAACTGTCGAGTTGATTAATCGATCCTCTGATTTGATCCAATTCACGGGTGATCTGCGGTGCTAAGGTTGTATCTCTTAAAGTTAAATTTAGGATGGAATCATTTCTGATTTTCTCCAATGCCTTCCCGACTTCTAGCAAGTCATTCATGCGTTTGCCGATCAAGAATTCATAACCTTCTTTCTCTCGTTCCAAAGTTGAAATGAAGTTTTCTACACCTTTCAAATAACGTTGATTCAACAGGTCTTGATCCTTGCTTGTGAACTCCTTTAGTGTTTCTGTGGAATTTTTAAGGACAGGAATCCGCTCACTTAATTCCACAGTGTCAGGAAATTCTGAAATAATGAGTTTGAGCTTACCTAATTCGATCGCGTAGTTTTTTGAATTGTTAACCACTCTACTTAAGTAAGTGCCTAATCGGTTATTCCTGATAATTGGAAGTTCCTCTGCAACAACAAAAAGGCTATCTGCTTTAAGGATTTTACTAACAATAGTGGTGTCAGTAGTTTCTTCTTCTTGGCCAAAGGCAAAAATCGATAATGAAAAAAAGAAAAATGCGATCAGTTTACCTGCTTTCCAAGTCATGGGCTTTGTTTATTCGTACTTCCAAATTGCAAGGAAATCAGGTTAAGAGCAAATAATTTTTTCAAAATCCGGTTCGGGTGACGCTTTTTTATTTCAAAGTAAAAATGAAATGATGTCCTAAAATCGAGTGGTTTACAAACCTGAATAAAAGACAGATCGGCAGATTTATTTGATTTTCTAGAGATAAATGCGCCATAATGGCTGAAAAATAGGCTTGGAATGAATTTTTCTCAATGAGTTTTCAAATTGATTTACTTACTAAAACCAACAAAACTATGAAACTTAAAACCTATAATCAGCTCGACCCAGCCTATCCATCCAGCTTCTCAAGCGTATTGGATAAATTCTTCAACGATTCCTTCGGGGCAGTTGCAAAACCTTTCAATCCTGCCGTGGACATTGCTGAAGATGAGCAGTCCTATGAAATTCATGTGGCAGTGCCAGGGGTAGAAAAGAAAGACTTCAATGTCGAACTGAATGATGGAAAACTGACTATTTCAGGAGAGCGAAAAATGGAATCTGAAAAATCTGGGAAGAATTTCAGAAGCGTAGAAAGCCAGTATGGATTATTCAGCCGCTCATTTTTCCTTCCTGAGGATGTGAAATCGGATCAAATCGAAGCAACTTATGCTGCAGGTTTGTTGAAAGTAGTAATCCCAAAAAGAGAGAAAGCAATTTTAAAATCTGCCATTGAGGTGAAATAATATAAAGAGTGGGAAAACCCCACTCTTTATTTTTGGTTATTCTAGTGATGAGTTAAAAAAGCGGTTAATTCTTGTTAATTTGGAAGGATTCGACTGATTTAAGACTTGATTATTGGAATCTTAAGGTGATAAATTCGTTGTTAAATCAAAATGTAAAAGGAAAAATATATGAACAAAAAACAATTCTTTCTAGGTATGTTTCTAGCCTCATTAATTGGAGGACTAGTTGCGCTGGCAGGTGTGAGTTTTTTTATACAGGCTCAGGCTCCTACCAATTTTGATGAAAAGCAAAATGCTAGTTTTGTCAACTTATTAAGCAATAAAGACTTTACAATTCCAGATGGGATCAACTTTGTTGCCTCTGCTGAGCAGGTAACTCCTGCCGTTGTATTTGTCAATACCACTATTTCTTATTCCGCAAGAAGCAAAAGAGATCCATTGCAGGAGTTCTT
>JAHEBE010000161.1 GCA_024642365.1 Algoriphagus sp. | reverse complement strand
GTATTAAAAAGTACATTATTGATGATCCTGATCTGATCAAAAGGTTGTAAATCATTTGAAAAGGCAGTCCAAACCTCGAAATATATTTGATGCATTTCTGCATTCAACTTATCAAATTCAATGTCAGGGTATTGATAGGTATTGATAATCCATAATCCTGTCAGCAAGTCACGGTCTTCCGAATTTTTCCAATCTGTCAATCTAAGCTTCAATTGAGAGAGTTGAAGGTCATGGACCAATTCCTCTATTTGTTTTTGGATATCTGGATTAAAACTATTTTCCCATTTTTTTTCCAAAAAAGGGATTATTTCAGTTCCAAGAGATAGGATCCGATCCCTCACATGGCTCCTTACTTCAAAGTCAGAATCATCGAGTAAGGAAACCAAAGCATTTAATTCGTTGGTAGTCAATTCACTCATGGTAATTCCTATTTTCTACAGTTAATTCAAAAATAATTTACAAAAAAAAGCTAGGTCTGAATCACACCCACATTAAATCGCTCTTGGATTGGTGCGTGATTCGCAGCTTCAATCCCCATGCTGATGGCTTTCCGAGATTCTCGGGGATCGATAACCCCATCCACCCATAATCTTGACGCAGCATAGTATGGGCTCAATTCTTCATTATATTTTGAGGTGATCTCATCCAGCAATTCCTTCTCATTCTCCGGAGAAATAACTTTTCCTTTCTTCTTCAAGGAAGCCACTTTAATCTGAAGTAAAGTTTTAGCTGCAGAAGCACCTGACATCACCGCCATTTGTGCAGTTGGCCAAGCGAAAATCAAACGCGGATCATAGGCTTTCCCACACATGGCATAATTTCCCGCTCCATATGAATTACCAAGTAAAAGGGTGAATTTCGGGACCACGGAGTTGGCCATGGCATTTACCATTTTCGCACCATCTTTGATGATCCCACCATGCTCAGCTTTGCTCCCTACCATAAATCCGCTGACATCCTGAAGGAATACTAGTGGGATTTTTCGTTGGTTACAATTCATGATAAATCGAGCTGCTTTATCTGCTGAATCAGAGTAAATGACCCCACCCATTTGCATCTCTCCTTTTGCAGTTTTTACTATTTTTCGCTGATTCGCAACTATTCCTACAGCCCAACCATCAATTCGTGCAGTGCCACAAATCAAGGTTTTTCCATAATCTTTTTTGTACTCGTCAAAGCTGCTTTTATCCACCAAGCCAGCTAAAACCTCCAGCATATCATAAGGTTTCACTCGTTCTGTCGGGAAATTCTCAAGTAATTTAGCTGGAGAAATGCTCGGCTCCTTTGGTTCAGCTCGATCAAAACCAGCGTTTGGCTGATGTCCTAGCTTGTCAAAAATATTCCGGATCGCTTCTAGGCAAGCTTGGTCTGAATCATATTTATTATCGGTCACGCCTGAAATTTCACAATGCGTCGTCGCGCCGCCAAGCGTTTCGTTATCAATCGTTTCGCCTATTGCGGCTTTCACAAGGTATGAACCTGCCAAAAATATAGAGCCCGTCTTATCGACAATCATAGCTTCATCAGACATGATTGGAAGGTAGGCCCCACCTGCCACGCAGCTTCCCATAATTGCTGCAATCTGGACAATCCCCATAGCGGACATTTTCGCATTATTTCGAAACTGCCTTCCAAAATGTTCCTTGTCAGGAAAAATCTCATTTTGCATAGGAAGAAAAACACCGGCACTATCTACCAAGTAAATCACCGGAAGCCGATTTTCCATTGCAATTTCCTGCGCTCGGAGATTCTTTTTGGCTGTCATCGGAAACCAAGCTCCGGCCTTAACTGTAGCGTCATTTGCTACGATCATGCACATCCTGCTTTTCACATAGCCGATCCCTGTGATGACCCCGGCCGAAGGACAACCTCCCTCCTCTTCATACATTCCATCAGCTGCGAAAGCTCCTATTTCCAAAAAATCAGATTGCGGATCTATTAAATAGGCTATTCTTTCTCGAGCAGTAAGTTTTCCTTTTTCATGTTCTTTGGCAATTCGAGCGGAACCTCCACCTAGCTTAACTTCTTCGTACTTCGAATGGAGCATTTCAAGGAGTTGCTCGATGGATTTAGCCTGATCAGAAAAATTTGAATTCATTGGTATAAGTTGGGTTTACAAATTAGAAACTCCTGAAATTCTAAAAGAGTTTAGGCAATAAGGTACAAAAAAGCCCTTCCTCCTAAAGAAAAAGGGCAAATCAAATACCTCTGAATATCTATTAATTCTTTTCAATGGCTTCCTTATAGTCGCGGATGGATCGGTAAATCGCTGAAGCTAAGTACTCTTTTCCAGCATCACTCATCAGATATCGCTCTTCCTCTGAGTTGGAAAGAAATCCAAGTTCTACCAAAACGGAAGGCATCGAAGGAGTCCACAGGACATAAAATGGGCCTTGTTTTACTCCCCTGCTTTTTCTTCCCACGCGATCACGAAATTGAGTTTCGATTTGGTCTGCCAACGAAACAGAGTTTTCGAAGTGAACCTTTGACATCAAATTGAACATCATATAAGATTCTGGAGAGGAAGGGTCAAAGCCTTCGTAATTTTCTTGGTAATTATCCTCCAATAAGATTACAGAGTTTTCACGCTTTACAATATCAAAGTTGGACTCAAAATGCTTGGTTCCCATCACAAAGGTCTCCGTACCGAAGGCTGATTTATTTGGAGCCGAGTTTGAATGAATGGAGACGAAAAGGTCTGCTTTGTTATTATTTGCAATCTGAGGACGTTCTTTCAATGCTGGAAAACTATCATCGTCCCGAGTATAAACCACTTGGACATCCGGCATGTTTTCTTTGATGTATTTACCAACCAAAAGCGTAACTGCCAAATTTATGTCTTTCTCCTTCGATCTAGAACCCAGATTACCAGGGTCTTTCCCCCCATGACCAGCATCAAGGACTATCTTTTTCATCCGAAATGCGGGCATCATGGATTCGTTTGGAATGTATCCTCCGAAGAAAAAAGGAGTTAAGAAAACTAAAGTCAGAAGAAATTTTTTGTTTTTGGACTGTAGCATGAGGGCAATAAAATTAACTTTACAGGAATATTTACTCAAATTTATTAAGCGAAAGCAGCAGTGCAGGAAATAAGGCTCTTTTTATTTTGGTTTTTTGGGCTAATGATCGTTCCACTTTTTGCAAGTGCACAAAAGCCGTCAAAACCGCCTAGAGAAAATACGATCACATTTCCAGATACGCTAATCTCTAATCCAAACCTCTCCGAAGCAATCGATTCACTTGCAAATTCTGCTGATTCACTGGATGTAAATGACACGACAAAAATTATGCCTAGGAATGGCATAGAAACAGATATCACCTATTTTGCTGAGGATAGTATCGTTGCAGATTTCCCAAACAACAGACTTTACCTTCACAAAGAGGCCTGGTTTGAATATGGAGATATGCGCCTAGATGCAGACTTAATCGTAATCGATTGGGAAAAATCCGAAATCTATGCGAGCGGCCAGACCGATAGTTTAGGAAATATTACCGGTAATCCATTTTTCAAACAAGGGGGGTCGGAGTATGAGGTTCGAAAGGAAATGCGCTACAATTTTAAAACGCAAAAAGCCATCATCAAAGACGTGGTAACTGAACAACAGGATGGAATCCTACGCGGAGAAACCATTAAAAAAACAGAAGATGGCAGCATTTACATGGATCACGGCTATTATACCACCTGTAAATTAACTACTCCGCATTGGCATATTTCATCAAACAAAATCAAGTCCATCCAAGGCAAGCAAGTAGTTTCTGGCCCATTCAACTTGTACTTTAATGGAATTCCCACACCACTTGGATTACCTTTTGGCATCATACCAGACACTCCGGAAGAAAAATCATCCGGAATAATTTTCCCAAGCTATGGTCAGGAAAAGAAGCGTGGAATATTCCTTAGGGACTTCGGTTATTATTTTGCGATCAACGATTATATCCATACTCGAATCACCGGAGACATCTATTCTGTAGGAGGTTGGGGACTCAAATCACAGTCGATTTATAAAAAGCGCTATCGCTATTCTGGGTCGATGAATCTAGATTATCAAAAATTTAAATCCCCGGAAACAGACGAAAACCCGCTTGATTACAATTCATTTAAGATTTCTTGGAGTCATAATCCAGAATCAAGAGGAAACAGTAGGTTTTCTGCTTCAGTAAATGCTGGAAGCACCAGTTATTTCAACAACATTATCAATCCTTCCAGCTATCAAAATAACGTCACTTCAGACCTCCAGTCCAATATTAATTTTACTAAGACTTTCAGCGGGACCCCATTTGTATTTTCATCCAGCATGCGTCATTCACAAAGTGTGTCCACTGGAGAAGTCAGCTTGAGTTTGCCGACCATGTCCTTAGTGATGAACCGGCAGAGTCCTTTTAAAAACGTGAAATTTGAACCTTTGAAGACTTTCAATATCGCGTACAATTTCAATATGCAGAACTCGGTTTCAAACCGGGTGCAATCAACTTTTGGAGTGGGCAGTGATATTTCGGGAGGAAACTCAAGCAGTGAAATTGTCCCGTTCACTGTCGAAAACTTTAGCTATTTGCTTCAAAACGCCAATAATGGAGCCCAAAACGTAATCCCTATTAGCTCAAACTTTCGGATTTTTAAACACTTTACCGGAACTGCTTCAGCTAACTTTACAGAACTTTGGTACCTAAAGAAGCTCAACTATTATTACAATCCCGCTCAGGAAAGAGTCGATCGCATCAGCGAGGATGGCTTTAATCGGGTGACGTATTATTCAAGTTCATTTAATATGAACACGAATATTTACGGCTTCTATAATTTCAAAAAGGGGAAAATTCAAACCATCCGGCAGTTAATCCAACCTTCGTTTGGATTTAGTTACACGCCTGATTTTTCTGACCCCAGGTTCGGTTATTATCAAAATGTTCAAGTCAACAAAGAAGGAGATAAGCAATTATATTCTAGACACCAGGGCTTCATCTACGGAGGAGCACCATTAGGAGAGTCTAGAGCATTGACTGTAAGTATTAGAAGTGTTCTCGAAGCAAAAGTTCTTTCTGAATCAGACTCTACTGAAGCTAGCACTAAAAAAATCCCGCTGTTGGAAAATATTGATTTAACCACGAGCTATAATTTTGCTGCAGATTCCTTCCAACTGGCTCCAATTAACTTCAGTACACGGACCAGCTTTTTTGATCGACGACTATCGGTCAACCTGAGTACTATTTTAGATCCTTATGCAGTAGGGACTTTTACAAATTCCAGCGGTCAAGAATTCACCAGAAGCATCAATAAATTCGCTTGGAAGAATGGACAAGGATTAGGTGTGATCAGAAACGCTACGCTAAATCTAAATGCTTCCATTAATCCGAGCAGTGCCCAAAACCCGGGAGAGGTTCGTGATGAGTTGACTAACCAATTCTTGCAAGAGGGCGGTCGAATGAATGAATTTGTCCAAAGCGAAATCAATCGAATCGCGACTGACCCGAGTCAATACATCGATTGGGATATTCCCTGGAATTTGACTTTTGGATACAATCTATCCTACAGTAATCAGCCCAGTGGGGACAAAAACGTCACGCAAACAATTAACATGAGTGGAGATGTATCCTTATCGGAGAAGTGGAAAATCAATTTTAACACAGGCTACGACGCTCAAACAAAGGAACTCACGCAAACCATGATCGGAATAGCTAGAGATCTTCACTGCTGGCAGATGAATGTAAACTGGATTCCTTTTGGAAGATTTACTTCCTACAACATTGACATCCGGGTGAAATCAAGCATCCTTCAAGACCTTAAAGTTTCGCGTAGAAGATCGTTCTTCGACCGATAATTGATTAAAAAAACTTTCTAGACTTTCGACCTACTTAATGGCATTGTCATACACCTAGGTCCACCTAATCCACGGGAAAGTTCAGAAGATGGAATTTCCAAAACCTCCACTCCCATTTGTCTCAAAGCTCGATTCGTGTGTATGTTTCGATTGTATGAGATCACTCGCCTAGGTCCAATTGCAAAGACATTTGCTCCATCAAACCATTGCTCCCGCATGGCATAGTCAGGATTTCCATCTGCCGTATGAAGTATTTCGAGGTGTGGGATTTCCCGTTCTAAAATCGTCAACAAAGACTCTTTGAGAACCTCACGTTTTATCACCACTTTATCCTCTCGAATTTCCTTCAATGTATAAAGTGACGTTTGTAAAACCGCATTCAAAGCATCTGGATAAGTAAGGGCCAGATTTTCATCTAATATGGTAAAAACAGTGTCTAGGTGCATATATTGCCGCTTTTGAGGAAGGTGAACTTCATAAACTCGTTCGACTGTCCCCTCACCTAGGAGAGCTTTTGCAGCATGATAGATTGCCTTTTCATCGGTTCGCTCTGAGTTACCTATCGCCACGGCTTTTTGAGAAAGAATAATAATATCTCCCCCCTCAATACTTGGGGGATTATGCATTCCCTCTGCGGGATAGAGTTTATTAATATGTTCTTTAAAGTCTGGATGATTTTCAAATATCGTCCGGAGCAAATCTGCTTCACGTTGCCTTCCTTCCATTTTCATACTGGAAAAAATTATTCCCCCTGGCGTTACAGCCATTGGATCACGCTGAAAATACAAGTTCGGGCAAGGGGAAATCGCAAATGCATAATCCATCAATTCACCAGGATTCAGATTTGGAAGTTTTCGCTTCAGCTCATGAATCTTTAATCCACCGGTTAAAATAATCGCACACTCAGCGGTTGAATATCGTTCCAAAATCGCCTCTGCTAAATGAGAAAGTCCTGATCTTTTGAGTGAGTCCTGCATGAGTTTTAAAAGAATCTGTTCATCATACAACACACGAATCAGCAATTCCCGAAGCTGGTAAACTTGAGCACCTGTCGAAGCCTTGATTAAGTTAGAAAATGTATCATGCTCTTGTTGCAATGCTTCCAAATAGGGCACATCATCAAAAAGTAAAAATTCCTTATTATATGGAGTAAGCCGATCGATTTCTCGTCCAGGTCGATGCATTAAAACTGCTTTGAGTGTTCCAAATTCCGAGTTGAGTCTAAGATTCATGCTTTTAAAAGTATTGCAGTGTTTATTAGCTTAAA
>JAHEBE010000160.1 GCA_024642365.1 Algoriphagus sp. | reverse complement strand
GAAATCGACATCCGGCAGGAGATCGTCGATCAGATCGACATCTTGGAGTTTCCACTGGATTCGCCTTTCCACCTAGTCAAAGATCAAAGCGTCCAAGGCATCCGGGCTCAGGATATGAAAAGCTATCTAGGCAAAACTGTGCAAATCGTCGGCTACCTCGTCACCGTCAAATACACCCGCACGATCAAGGGTGATGTGATGAACTTCGGGACTTTTGTAGATCGCGAAGGGCACTGGATCGATACAGTCCACTTCCCTCCTGTGGTGAAAAAGTACCCTTTCAAAGGTCGAGCGATCTACCTGATCGAGGGAAAAGTCACCGCCGAATTCGACTTCTACAGCATCGAAGCTACCAAATGCGAGCGACTGGAGTATTGGAATGGAGGGGATTTGTAAAAAAATTGGCCCAAATCCTCAAAAAAAATTTGAAAAAAGGATGAAAATATTTCAATTATGATCCGAAAGTCAAATCAGCTTCTCAATTGAAAATATTACCATGAAAATTCTTCAAACCTCAATCATCCTAATTTTCACCTTAATAGTCGTTCCAATTTTCACTTTCTTGTTCGGAATTCCACTTGGGCCAGAGGAATGGGAAGCCCTAGTGACGCTGATGAAACTATGTGGAGTCGCCATAGCCTACTGCTTTATAGTCGGGGAATTGACCCAAAACAACAGCCAAGTAGATAAATATTGGAGTATTCTGCCAATCATCTATTGCTGGGTGATGGCCTATTACGGGGATTTTAGCCCTCGGATGATTTTAATGGCCAGTTTGGTAAGTGCCTGGGGAATTCGGTTGACATATAACTTTGCCAGAAAAGGAGCCTATCGCCTGAAATTTTGGGAAGGAGAAGAAGATTATAGATGGGAAATTCTTCGAAAAAAACCTGAATTCCAACCTCGCTGGAAATGGACGCTCTTCAATCTCTTTTTCATTTCAGCCTATCAAAATATCCTTATTCTGCTTTTCACACTCCCTATGCTGGTAGCATTTCAATTCGATGGCGTTCCACTGGGCTGGCAGGACCTTGTAGTTAGCTGTGTTTTGCTTGGCTTCCTTTTATTAGAAACTATTGCAGACGAGCAACATTGGAACTACCAATCCAATAAATGGAAATTAATTCGGGAAGGGAAACTCCTCCACGGGGATTTTGCTAAAGGATTCTTAGACAAAGGTCTTTGGGCAATTTCCCGCCATCCAAACTACCTTGGTGAACAAGGGATTTGGTTGAGCTTTTATTTCTTTTCAGTAATTGCTTCAGGCCAGTTACTGAATTGGTCTATCGTGGGAGCTTTATTATTGCTGATTCTTTTCCAAGGCAGTTCAAATTTCAGTGAAGAAATCAGCGCTTCAAAATATCCCGGGTACTCGGATTATCAAAACCGAGTACCACGGTTTATTCCAAGACCAAAGGGGACGACAAGTCCAGAAAATGAGACGCAACCCATTTGAAAAGCTGGATTGACGAGCAGTCTTTTATCTTCTACAAGTTTGTAAAATCTGTGTGTCAAATTGTTTATCATTCTGCATGGTGGTGAAGAATTCTTTAATATAAGACCGGGCTAATTTGACATCTCGTTCTTCCATGAAATACTGGGTTTCTATTAAGCCCATAATTTCGCCTTCCTTAGCTAGAAATTCTTGCCGAACAGCCTGCATGATCGATTCGTCCCTACAAAAACCCCTATACGCTCGGTCGGTGATTTTCTCAATTCCCACCGTAGGATTTACTTGAGCATAAGGTGGACTGACCAAACCTGTCATATCGAAATCGTAGGCCAAGGGGATAAATTCGGTATCAGAAAGCTTCATTATCTTTTGATTATGATAAAACATACTTGACCAATCCGTATTCCCAATCATGTATTGAAACAGGTCATGACGAACTGTAGCTGAATCCATTAAGAAAGTTGGGCCTAATTTTTTCTCGTCAAATATTTCTCCCCCAAATCGCTCCGCCACCAAATCATCATCTTCAATTAAAAATCCAATCAACTCGGTAACCTCCATTTTTTTGTTGTCCTCATCTAGCAAAGAAATTTTAACCAATCGAGTTGGGAAGTAATATGGAGTCACTTTCTCATACATTTTATAGGCTAAATATTCCTTAGCGATATAGCTGGATGCATTTTTAGCATCGTTACATGGCATGACTAACTTGAGACTTTTATGGCCTTCAAAAGGAGTTTCAGCAGACTTTTTCTTTTTGATTTTGATCCGAATTGGTGGATATGAACAATTCGCACGGCGGAAATTTCCCCTTGCTCTTAAATCAATATCTAAGCTATCCCAGCCTCCAGTTGTATTTTTATACATTAAAAACGAGTCTATGAAAGTGGAATCGTTTGTTTCATTTTTCACCTGTTTGGTGGAAAATTTCATCTGGATTTCCAATGGCTCTTCCGTAGAAAATAGCTCAGGATAAGTCTGTGCTTTTAATTGTTCCAGTGTTCCAAAAAGAACAAAAATGCTTGCGAGTATTAGTGAAGTTTTTTTCATATGCTGTGTATTAAAAATTTATCGAATTCTATTTTTTATTTCTTTGAGGTTTGTTCTAAATATTGAAGATCCAAATCAAATGCTTCCAGTTTGATGTCATCGATTCCATCTTGATCGTATGGATTTTCCAATTGCTCTTGGACGTTAAAAAGGGAAATCAAAATAAAGGTGGAAATCAGCGACAATGAGTATAAGATCCAAGAACCCGAGGCATTTTCATTTAGTCTGAAATAAATGGAAGGCACATAGATAAGTGGATAGATGTAAATAAAAATCAAGCAATAGGCACGGATTGAAGTTGGTGTCCTGTGATTTTTGATGGCTACAGTATTCTCAATTCCAATATGAACGTCTCGCATAAAACCCAATATTTTTAATAGGCAATTGGTTTTTATTTTATCTTTTTGTTCGATCAATAGGTCATTAATTTTTGTTACCTGAGCACGAAGTTCTTCTAGTGGCAAAGGCTCGGGGCCTAAATACAAAATCAAAGATTTTGGTACTTGAAGCAAAAGCTCAAGCATTTCACTTTTCTTTTCAGGAGCTAGTTTTGAATTACTTTCTATACTTGACTTAAGTGTAAGGATTCCTGACTTAAATCTGGATAAGTATTCTAGCGCTTTCTCCCTCCGCTTGAATGCACTTCGGATCGTGAAAACCAAAGGGAATATTATAGCCAAACTGATCATGGTCAGATCAAAATTATATTGGAAATTATACTCCAGGGAGAAAAAAGTAGCAAGCCAGGTAATTACCAAAGCGATAAAGGTTCTTGGCTTGATGATAGAAAGGTATTTTTCCATTATTCGTTAAAATAATTTCACTCAAAATTGTAGACCGAAACAATCCTTCAAATTCAAATAATCTTTAAAAAATTCAACGGCTTTAGGGAAATATACTAAAAATCTTACTTCCCTTTAAAAAAACATCACAAAGAAAGCTCTGTTTGCTACAGTTCTTTTAGCAAAAGGTTCTTAAACTCCACTTCTGAACCTTCTGCTTGCAAGGCAATTTGACCCCTTATTGCTGTTGCTCCAAATCCGTCATTTACCAAAGTATCATTTACCCAAACAGTTATTCTATCACCGTTGCAGCGAATTTTCAAATGATTCCATTCGCCCAATTCCTTTTCAGTTCCATCAGTTAAATTGATGATTCGGCGTTCTTTGCCTTCGGTGATTCCCCAATTGGCTTTGGGTCCTCTTCGAGCCTCCATATTTTCTACTTCAATATTTTCTTGAATACACCAAAAATCCCCGGCATTTAGATGCATCAATTGAACTTCGATTGATTTCGGAAACATTCCGTAAAGCGCTCGTGGAGTAGATGCATGCACCAATACACCGCAATTCCCTGGTTCACCAGCAAATCTGTAATCTAATTCTAGCGTGTAATTTTCATAAACGGCGTCTGTAATCAAATGCCCTTGAGGAGTACCCAAACTCACCAGAAGCCCATTTCTAATCACGAAGGGAATCCTAAGCGAACTATCCTTTTGCAGATCGGGCACATCCATATGCCAACCTGAGAGATCAGTTCCATTAAAAAGCGAAATCGCCTTGTTTTGAGCTAAAGCAAATTGAGCCATGAAAAGCAAAAAAAAAGCAATGGTTAAAATGTTTTTCATTTTTCTCTCTGGTGTAAAAGATTTAATTCTTAGGTCTAGCTTCCCAAATTCGCATGAAAAGCATATGTGCCATCCGTCGGGCATGCTCCTTAGCAAAATCAGCTATCTCACCCTCAAAATACCGATCAATTGTCATAAACCAAAGCTCCAACCAATTTCCAAAATGGACTTGACTTATGGAATGATCCACCTTTCTATCTACCTCTTGGTGAACTTTTGTCGGATTAAACTGGCCTTTGCCAGGTCCAGATTGCAAGAGAATCATTTCCCAAAAATCTGAAAGATGAATTAGATGATGCTCCCAATCATGAACCACTGAATTAAAAATCGGGCCGAGTGTCTCATGGGTTCTAATTTGCTTATAAAACCTTCGAACTAGAAAATCAACTTCCTTCCGGCTTTTGATAGCAACCCGATCCATTAGTTTTCTTTCAAAATAGGCGCTAATACTGCCAAATCACCCTGAACTTCGGCTGGTACCGGAAGTCCTAAAATTTTACAGATTAGGGGATAAATATGAATGTTATCAAACGAATCGATTTTCATATTTGAATTAATTTGTGGTCCATTGGCATAAAAAATCCCATGCATGGATTGATGCTCAGGGCTAAATCCATGTTCACCTCTCCATTCGGTATTATCCATTCGCATGCGTCTCGCTACTACTTCTAGGTATTCTTCTGTGTCTACTAAGTAATGTCCAATATCCGCCAAGATCATCAAGTCTCCGATCCGATCGCCATAGGGATCAAGAGAAGCATAGTATTCCAGTTTTTTAG
Organism: Algoriphagus sp.; assembly: GCA_024642365.1. Classification (GTDB taxonomy): domain Bacteria; phylum Bacteroidota; class Bacteroidia; order Cytophagales; family Cyclobacteriaceae; genus Algoriphagus. The sequence continues at coordinate 2,192 of JAHEBE010000160.1, read as the reverse complement.
GATCCACCACTTTAAATGCACCATTTTTTCGAGACAAAGTTTCCATCACTTTATCTTTTTCTTTCGGATCTTCTAAATACAAATGTGCAAGTGCGCCACTATTCACCATCCGAGCAGGAATTCCCTCCAGAAGTTTATCCAAAGGAATTCGATTTTGAAGATTTACTTCCTGCATTCCATGATCAGACACAATGATGATGTTAACATCCTTATTGAGGCTTTTCACCCCTTCGAAAAGCGCTCCTAATTCTTTATCCAATTGCGATAAACGCTTCGAAAGCTCAACATCATTCTTTGGCCCAAACCGGTGGCCAATGTCATCCATATCCGAGAAATACATCGTAATCATCCGAGGACGAATAGAGTCTGGCATCTGTAGCCATTCAAATACTTTTGAAACTCGGGTTAGATTATTTACCTGACCATCGTAATCGTAGTAATAAGTAGGCCGTATATTTTGGATAGCAGCTTCTGAGCCTACGAAAAAATAGCTGGCTGAGCGCATCCCGTTTTGCTCTGCAAGAACCCAAAGCGGAGTTCCTCCATACCAAGAACCATCCGTAACAAGTGCTCGCTTATTGATCCTATACTCCTCATTTTTATCTGGAGCAAAAAATGAATTGTCAACGATGCCGTGCTTTTCAGGACGCATGCCAGTCGCTATGGTATAGTGGTTTGGAAAAGTCTTTGACGGAAAAGAAGGAATAAGTGACTTAGCTGCCGATCCATTGGAAATAAATTCCTGAAGATTTTCAGGCTGAAATCGCTCCACATAATCGTATCGAAATCCATCCAAAGAAATCAATATTACATGGGGATCTTTGGTTTCTTGGGCGAAAACCGAAACTGATTGAAAGATTAGACAAATCAGAACGATGGGTAAATAGCGATTCATTTTTTATTGTTTTTGTAAAAGTAAACGTGACGATCTTTCCAACCAACCCCTTTCCACTACCTTTCTCCAAGTTAAGACAAAAGGTTAACCCTACTAATGAAGATCGTAGGATTTTAAAAAGGAGATTTTTTTATTACTTGCGTTATTTCTTAAAAACATCAACAATGCGCTCCACTCCTATTTTAATATTTTGTCTACTTTTCTTAATCGCCGTAAGTGCATGTTCTTGCAATCATGATCCAAAGGATAATGATCCTGAAATCATCCCGCTTTCAGATGAGCAGCTTTTGGACACCGTGGCCTATTTTACCTTTCAATATTTCTGGGATGGCGCAGAGCCAAATTCCGGAATGGCTCCTGAACGAATTCACCTTGATGGCATTTACCCCGACAATGACCAACATATCATTACTACAGGTGGGACGGGTATGGGATTGATTGGAATCTTGGGAGCTATCGATCGTGGGTGGATTACCCGCGACCAAGCAAGAGCTCGATTTGAAAAAATGGTTGGTTTTCTGGAAAAAGCAGACCGCTGGCATGGCATCTGGCCACATTGGCTTGATGGAAAGACAGGAAAAGTAAAACCTTTCAGTCCAAAAGATGATGGTGCCGATTTAGTGGAATCCGCTTTTTTAATCCAAGGATTGCTTGCCGTTCGAGAATACTTTAAAGAAGGTACCGAAATGGAAAAAGCACTCGCAAATCGAATAGATGTCCTTTGGCGGGAAATGGACTGGAATTTTCACACCCGAAATGATCAAAAAGTACTCTATTGGCATTGGTCTCCAAATTTTGGCTGGGATATGAATTTTGCATTGGAAGGGTACAATGAAACATTAATCACTTATATACTTGCAGCAGCATCGCCCACTCACCCTATTGACCCTGAAGCTTACCACCAAGGTTGGGCAAGAAATAATGGCGGAATCAAAGCAACTGGCTTGAACCCTTTTGGATTTCCACTGCAATTGAAGCATAACGGTGCGGAGCAATATGGAGGCCCGCTCTTTTGGGCGCATTACTCCTACTTAAGTTTGAATCCAAAAGGATTGAAGGATCGCTATGCAGATTATTGGCAGGAGAATAAAAATCAAACGCTGATCAATCGAGCTTGGTGTATTTCTAATTCAGGGAATTTCAAAGGCTATGGCGAAGACCTTTGGGGATTGACAGCTTCTTATTCCATAAACTTTTATGATGCCCATCGACCAGGGAATGACACCGGAGTGATTTCACCAACAGCGGCAGTTTCTTCGATTGTATATACTCCTGAAGAAAGTATGAAAGTGATCCG
>JAHEBE010000159.1 GCA_024642365.1 Algoriphagus sp. | reverse complement strand
GAAAACTGCCAGATCTGCCAATCTTCACTTTTTGGCTCCATGACCGGATTGTAATTAGCTACCCACAAAGGATAGTCTTCAAAGCCATGATCCGCTAAAACCTGATTATAGAAGGAATCACCGGTATAGATAATTGGCTTGACGCCATAATGATTTTCAATCAATTGGAGCCAATTCCGAATGCCTTCCCGAAGCCGTTCACTGCTTTGGATGGTAGATTGCTTTTCGATATCCAATACCGGGAGGAAATCTCCCTTTTTTAATTGGACGGTTTGGATGAAGTTTTCCGCCTGTCTAGAGCTGTTTTCATTGGGGCGGTAATAATGATATGCGCCTCGGACTAGCTGCATGGTATCCAAAGCCTGCCAATTGGACTTGAAATGATTGTCCTGATCATCTCCCATCGTGGCCCGAAGGATGAGGAATTCTATCTTTCGCTCCTTGAGCATGCCATCAAATTGCCGCCAGTTTACTTTTCCCTGGTAATGTGAAATATCGATTCCTAATATCCCTTCCTCATGACTTCGAAACACATGCTCAAACTTCAAGTCCTCAAACTCAGACATGGGTTTATTGGCATAGTAAGGAGTGCGATGGAGGGATTTCCACGTCGAATAAACAAAGTACCCTGTTCCGATTACTAGGAGGGAAAATAACACACTGATTCCCAACCAAACGGAATTACGCTTTTTATTTCTTGGCATAAAACAGGCTTGATTTATTCTGTTTTAAGTTTCCAGATTGCAGATTCTAATTTCCCCAATTGAAAAGACAAATACCCATAACCATCTTTGACTTCGAGTGTCGGTGTGGTCGTCCCAATTTGATTTTCTAGGACGTAGCTGCCATCCTTTAATCCCCATTCTTGAATTAATTCCTTTGGCAAATTCACCATCCCGAGCAAGTCGTTTTCCCAATCAAAGTTGGCCGCTATCAAGAGATGCTCATTTTCCGACCAACGTGCAAAGGCAAATGCTTTTCCTCCGAGTCGCTGAGGCCCATTTTCAGGGCGATAGAGTTGGACATACTTGCCCATGAGTGCTTCACTGTTTCGGGTGAAATTCAATAAATTCACATAGTAGGCGCGAAGGTATTTTTCATTTTCAGTGAGCTGCCCTCCATCAAATTTCCCCCCATTCATCCATCGCTGATGAGCCGGAACTCCGATATAGTCAAAAATTGAGGTTCTGGAAGGATCCCCAAATCCTGCTTTTTCAACCGCTTTTTCTCCGACTTCCTGACCCGAGTAGATCATAGTAGGAGAGGTAGAAATGGTAGCTGAGACCACCATTGCCGGCAATGCTTTCCAAGGGTCATCGGCAAATTCCGGACTTCCTATTCGCTGTTCATCGTGATTTTCCAGGAAGTGAAGCATGTGATGCTCGATATCTGCAAGTCCATTTTGAATATCTGAGATATGCCAAGTCGTTCCTCGGTCCTGGATGACATTCCGGAGCGTATCGTAGAGCTCCACTTTATCATAGAGGTAGTCCATTTTTCCCTTGCGAATGTAATCTCGGTACAGACTAGGATTGTACACTTCGGCAAGAAGAAAGGCATCCGGATTCGTTTTTTTGATGTTAGAATTTAGGTAAGACCAAAACTCTACAGGTACCATTTCAGCCATGTCAAACCGAAACCCATCGACTCCTTTTCCCAGCCAAAACTGCGAGATGTCTTTAAATTTTTCCCAAGAATCCGGAACATCTTTCCCTTGCCAAAATTCATAGTGAGCAGCCCAATCCAAAGAATCTGAACCGCCAGGAAGTTCTGGAAAGTCTTTGCTTCCATCAGGCCGAATCCCATAATTTACCTTTACGGTCTCGTACCAATCGTAGAAATCTGGCTGGGCCAATCTGGAACCATTTCCCGTCCATTTAGCTGGATTTTCGTCAAACTTTCCATCTGAAAGTGGATGAGATTCTCCCCCAAGAGGCTGGTAGTTATTTTTAGGCGCAGGTACTTGAAAAGCCTGGCCGGGGATGTAATAGAAATTATTATTTCGAGCATATTCTACGGAGGTATCGTCATTGGCTCCAAAGTCAGAGACGCCTTCCGGATTATTTTTCCCTACATAGCGGCGGGCAACATGATTAGGGACAATGTCGATGATCACTTTCATGTCATGCGCATGGGTTCGTGCAATCAATGCTTCAAATTCCTCCATTCGCTTGGCTGGGTCCACTGCCAAATCTGGATTGACTTGGTAGTAATCTTTGACAGCATAAGGGGATCCTGCCCGACCTTTGACCACATCCGGATCATCATCAGAAATCCCAATAGCGGAATAATCTCGGATGACCGCATGGTGAGGTACACCTGTATACCAAATATGAGACACGCCAAGTTTTTTGATTTCTTCCAAAGCGGTATCCGTGAAATCATTGAATTTGCCTGTTCCATTTTCCTCAATCGTTCCCCAAGGTTTGTTTGTGGTATTGGTGTTTCCAAAAAGTCTTGGGAAAACTTGGTAAACGACGATTTTTTGAGGTTTCATAGTTGGTGTTTCTTCAGGCAAGGGTTTTTGGCAGGCAAAGGTGGTAGCCAACAATGCGCTTGCAATAAGGATGTTTTTGTTCATCGATTAGCGAGTCAATCTGTAAATCAACAAGGTACTTCTTTTGATCAAATTTGGATATTCATTGAGTTTGATGGTTTCTCCAGGGGCATGTGCGCCCGATCCTGATGCCCCTAATCCGTCAATGCCATCCATAAAATCTGCTACGTAAGAAATATCTCCAGCTCCACGACTTCCTGGATCTCCGGGTTTCACCTCGCCATAACCCATATCGATACTGAGTTCATTTAGGACAGCCGCCAGTCGAAGATTTCCCTCAGTGGGAGGCATGCTGGGAATGCCATCTGAGAAGGTGATTTCCGCATCCGTTTGATTGAGATTTCGATCTACGATTTCCTGCATTTTAGACCTTACTCGTTCTTTTTGAGCTTCGCCGAGAAACCTCAGATCTCCTGTGACAAGTGCTTCCCGTGCTACAATATTTGTTTTGCCAAGGGCTTGACCCTTGCCTGTGATTTCGTCATAGCTGATATCAGAGCCTCCTATGATTTGACCAGGATTAAAGGTTAAATATTGCTCTCCTGCTAGCTCTTCGCGAAACTCAGTCAAGATCCGAGCTGCTTCATAGATGGCTCCATAGCCCACAGATTCTCGAAACACTCCGCTGGAATGACTTTGTCTACCTGATGTTTTCAATCGCCAACCGCTGCTTCCTCTTCGGGCTACAGTTACTGTACTGAAGCCTTGGGCAGTTTCATAGGCTAGTGCCACTTCATGCTTTTTTGCACGGTCGATAAAATCCATTCTTGAAATCTGCTCGTTTCCAGAACTCTCTTCATCTCCATTAAAATAAACTGTGATCGTTCGATCTTCCAAATAGCCCAAATCATGAAGTGCTTTGAGGCTTGCAAATGCCATCACGTCGCCACCTTTCATATCATTTAGACCTTGGCCGGTAGCAGTTGAATCATTGAGAATCGTATAGGGGGAAAAAGGCATGTCTTTTTCAAAAACTGTATCCAAATGCCCGATGATAAAGATTTTCTTGCCTTTGCTTCCTTTGCGAGTTGCTACAAAATGGCCAGCTCGATTGACTTCCGAAGGCAACTCCACCCATTCGGTTTCGAAGCCGATTTTCTGAAACTCTCGAGCAAAAACATCTCCTACGGCTCGCACGCCTTCTTTATTGAGGGATCCTGAGTTGATATTCACGACTTCTTCTAGCAATGCTAGCGTGGATTGGTAGTTTTTTTCAACTTCAGCGATAAGTTTTTTCTCTTCTGAAGAAAGCTGCTGCGCAACTGCAACTAAGGAGAATAAAATTCCGAGTAGAATAAGGAAGGGTTTTTTCATTCGGGAAATTAGCCGAAAATACCAATGGAGACAAGGCATAGAAAATCTTGGCCGGAGAATTCTGGGTTATTCTACCTTAATTTTTTGAAAAATAGTGACAAAGCCATTTCTAACTAGCACAAATCCAATTTGAGAAAATCTAACGGGCCTTTTTCTTCCTAGCCTTTCCCCTCATACGGTATAGTCGCTAGCAGATGATTGATTGCAAAGAGGCGTGCTTCCAATTTTTTGTCTGCTTGGATTATCACCCAAGGGGCATGATCGGTATGGGTATGAGCAAACATTTTTTCTTTGTATCCCGTGTATACATCCCAAAATTCTTGGGCATGCTCGTCCACTGGAGTCATTTTCCACTTTTTGAGAGGGTTTTTCTTGATCTCCTTAAATCTGGATGCTTGCTCCTCTTTGGTGATGGAGAAATAATATTTAATCAGGTAGGTATCTGACTGAGTGAGCATTTTCTCAAAATCATTGACCTGAGACATGAAAATCTCATATTCTTCTTGGGTACAAAAGCCATTGACGGGCTCCACGACTGCTCGGTTGTACCAGCTTCTGTCAAAGAATACGATCTCACCAGGCTTTGGAAGACGATTGATATAGCGCTGGAAAAACCACTGCAATCGTTCATCTGATGTAGGTTTGTCCAAAGCCACGATTTGAAATTGTCTTGGATTGATGTATTCAGTGATTTTGCGGATCGCACCACCTTTGCCAGCGGCATCTCTTCCCTCAAAAATCACGACCACCTTCTTGTTATTTTCAATGACCCAGTTTTGAAGCTTGATTAGTTCTTCTTGTCTTTTCCTTATTTCAGTGGTGAATTTTGCATCGTAAAGTGCCTTAGGAAGGTTCACCTTTTTAGGTTTTAGTAAGGAGTAAAGTCCTTCTTTAGTATTCAGAAGAGCAACCTCTTGGTCGGTGAGTTTTAATTTTGCCATCACTTTATATATCAATTTGTACGGCACTTCGGTGAAAGCGCATAATTACATTCGGATCTGGAAGCAATGAGATACCAGATTTCCCTTTGCCTGTGTAGTCAAACTGAGAAAGCACATACCGCATACTCTCTAGTCTTGCTTGCTTCTTGCTATTGGTCTTCACGATCACCCAAGGGCTATAAGTTGTGTGTGTTTTGCTGAACATCTGTTCCTTATAAAAGGTGTATTTGTCCCAAAGCTCTTGCCCCTTCATATCCACTGGACTGAATTTCCATGCCTTGAGTGGATTTTGCTGGCGCTGATCAAACCGTTTCTGCTGCTCATCTTTGGAGATAGAAAACCAAAATTTGATCACTTTCATATTATCCTCATAGAGCATGTGTTCAAATTCGGGGACTTGCACAATGAATTGATTGTATTGATCCGGATTGCAAAAGCCCATCACGGGTTCTACTACCGCTCGATTGTACCAGCTGCGATCAAAAAAAACAATCTCTCCCGGATTTGGTAAAACGGAAATATACCTTCTAAAATACCACTGCCCTTTTTCTACTTCTGTAGGCTTGGTGAGAGCCACTACTCTTGAAGTCCGTGGATTCAAGTGTTCTTTAAAACGTTTGATCGATCCGCCTTTGCCTGCGGCATCTCTTCCTTCGAAGACCACCGCCACTCGCCTTTTCTTTGTTGCGATCCATTTTTGTAGGTTCACAAATTCGGATTGCAGAAGTTGCAACTCAGTCTCGTATCTAAGTTTCTTGATGGTTTTCGAGACCGCTATTTTTTCCGCATTGGCAATCTTAAGCAGCTCGTCTCGAGTATTGGCTTGCTGTAAATGTTCCGCTGTAAAATTCATAGACTTCAAGTATTCGACTGGGTATTTAGAATAATTTATTTAACGGAAATCGGCTTCATCGCAGATTCTTTCGTCTTCCAATATCCACTTTTCCAAAGGACAAAAAAATTATCTTCTTGGGCTTTTCTCCAAAAATCTTGAGGTTTGACTAATTTTTCTAACCTGCGTAGTTGTCTAGAACAGCTTTTTCATTCAGAAAACAGAACTATCCGGCTATGGCAATAAGGGCATTGGCTAATTTTTCCATATCACTACTTTTGGTGTAGAGTCCAGGTGTCACTCGTATGCAACCTTCCGACCCAAGTATTCTTGCGACGGTAAATATGTTGTACTTATCCAGAAGTTCATTTTCAACTTCCTTTCCGCTTTTTCCTCGGATCCGAAAGGCTGCTATTCCGCAGGATAGCGCCGAATCAGCTGGCGTGATCACTTCAATTGCGGGATTACTTGCTACTTGGGCTATCCACTTTTCCTTCAAGAAATGCATTCGTTTGCTGATCCGATCGATCCCGATGAGCTCATGAAATTGGATCGCATGCGGAATGCTGAGTTGGACCGCAAAAGGTGTGGTACCAATATGGGCTAGTCGATTGATCGAGTCATTCTGAGGAGCTTTGTCGCCATAAAAGGATTTCAGTTCTGGGATTCGAGCTTTATTGACATAAAGTACCCCCGCCCCGATAGGATTCCCCATCCACTTGTGTAGGTTCATCCCCACAAAATCAGAATCCATATCCTTGAGGTTGAAAGGAATATGCCCAAGCGCGTGGGCGGAATCGGTGATCGTGTCGATCCCTTTGGACTTAGCATAGGCTGTAATTTCTTTTACCGGAAAAATCAATCCCGTGATATTCGAGACCTGAGTGAGCAAAATCACCCGAGTCTTTGATGTAATCTGCTTTTTATAGCTGTCCAAAATCTCCTCCGCGCTTTTGGGCAAAAGAGGTGTTTCGAACGATTTTACGACAATCAATCCTCTAGATTCCAGCATTTGGAACGTTTCTACCATGCTGTAATAATCCAGCTGATTCACTATAACCTCGTCCCCTGATTTCCAGGGATAGCCTTGAATGGCAATATTCAATGCTTCTGTCGCATTCCGAGTAATTAGTAATTCGCTTTGGTCTACTTGGAGAAAACTTGCAAGTTTTTCTTTTGCATCAGCTGCCATCTTCGGATATTCTCTTCGGGCAAAAAGCGCTCCTTCACGGTTCACTGTTTCCACATAAGATTCATAGGCTTCCAATACAGGCTTTGGTTGGATGCCAAAAAAACCATTTTCCAGATTGATGAAATCCGGGGAGACGTTGTAATATTTTTTAGCAAGGTTATTCCAATATTTCTCATCCTCAGGACCTCCTAATCCTTCGAAATCCTTTCGATTTATTAGGGCTTTTGATTCATTCGCTAATGGTAGAGCTGTGAGTGCGACAGTGCCTCCGAGTAATTTGAGAAATTCTTTCCGTGAATAAACCAT
>JAHEBE010000158.1 GCA_024642365.1 Algoriphagus sp. | reverse complement strand
CTTTTGCATTCTCATCCCAACCCGGATTAAATGTGAGGATATTATGGGTAAACATTCCCTGAAAAAGACCAACGAGCGAATTGCCATTTTTCATGATCAAATAATTTTTGTCCATAGCTCCACCAAACTCTGTAAAGCCAAGTTTCTCATAAAAGGCTTTAGAGGCTTTGAGATCTTTTACGGTAAGACTGATAGAAAATGCGCCGAGTGTCATGATATAGGATTTTAGATGTTAGATAAAAGATATGATTTCTTCCTTGAAATACAGGAGAAAGATAGCATAGAGATTAAGGGAATGGGAGAGAAGAGATTAGAAATAACATAAACCAAAGATCATTGGAAGTTCTAAAATCCTCAATTTCTCCCTCTGAACATCTCCTCTGTATAATCCAGCAACTCCGTTCCGCCAATCTTTCCATGACCTGGAATTACGATTCGGATTTCTGGGAATTTGGACTTTACGTTGAACACTGTAGCTGACCAAGCTTCAATATTTGCATCACCGAGAAAGCCATTACCTGCTCCCAATTCTTTAATCATGCAACCACCAAATAGAACCTTATCTGATGGAACGTAAGAAACAAAATTGTCTTTCGTGTGCCCCTCTCCTAGAAATTGATTGACCACAGTTACTGTCCCAGCTTGTAAATTCAGTTTGTTTTTGAAGCCATTTTTAGGAGTTGGATATCCCGAAGCTTTTGCCAATTCGATCGTTTTATCGGAGCCATAAGATGGAATTCCCTTTTCGTGAAAGGCATTCAATCCACCCAAACAATCCCAATGAAAATGAGTGGCAACCACGCCTTTGACCTTTAAATGCTGATCTTTTTCCAGCCAATTGATCAACTCCAAACTTGCCTCTTCATTGGCTGGCGTGTCAAAAACTAGGGCTTCGCCATCATTAATCACAATCATCCCATTGCAAGAAACTTTGCCAAAGTCATTAGTATTTAAATAACTAATATGGACAAAAGTATTGGCGCTGATTTGCTCGATTTGAAGGGATTCGGAACCATAGATTTTCGTCGTCTCTTGAGCAAAAACGTTTAAAATTGAAAATAGAAACAGAAGAAAAGTGTTTGCTAAAAAAGGTTTCAATTCGTAATTAATTTAAGTTTTGATTAACATGAAAAAAGTATTGGAGAATCCAATTTCGGAATTCCCCAATCTCCTATTTCTATTTTCTTATTTCCGCAAAGTCTCCAGATAACTTACCAAATCCACCAGCTCGGTTTCGGAAAGCGGGAATTTCGGCATCAAGGATTCATTCAGCTGAGTGATTGATGCGATGTCGGCAAGTTTGTAAATGGTTTGCTCTCCAGATCCTACCAGTTTAACGATGAGATCGATTTCAGTTTTAGAGTTGACAATGCACTGAATTTCCTTTCCATCCTTGAATTTGACTAGTTGGGTTTCATAGCCAAATCCCATTCCTTCAGAAGGATTCAAAATGGAATTATAAAGGGCTTCTTTGGATAGTTTGTCTCCAATCAAAGTCAATCCAGGCCCGAAATCCACTCCTTCCGTTCCGATTTTGTGACAAGCAAGACAGTAGCCTTGCGCGACGGTTTTCCCTTTTTCCACCGAACCATTTTTCGCTAACAATGAAGCTACATCGACAGCCGGGCCGCTGTTATTTCCAAATTTGGCCGTTGCTGCTGCACGGATATCGGAGTTCCAAGTGGACATCAACAACTTTTGAGCAATCGGCATCAGGTCGGCCGGTATCTGATTTTTATTCTCCATTTCCCAGAGGTAGGCTTCCGAATTGTAGCCTTTCATCGCTTGTGCAGCGGCTTCTCTGACTCCCAGACTCCTTTTCGTATCCATAAAAACTGCAGCTAGACTTTTCGCCATATCCACATTGTCTACGGCTCCAAATTTGCTGATTGCATTGATTGCTTTTGGTTCCTCCTGATTGTTGAAAAAGCTAGGCATGGCGGAATAGCCATAAAGTTTGGTGTAAACATTCGCGGCGTTTTGGGAAATCCCAGGTTCGCTGGATTCTAAAACCAAATTTTCCAACCTGTTTTTTTGCTCTTTCAAGCCATACTTATTGATAATTTCTAAGAAATCTTGATCATCGGCAATCTCCCCAACCTTTTGAGAAGCCAGAGAAAGAATCTCTCGATCTGGGGCAGAAGAGTCAAAAGCCAATTGGCGAAGCATGATGATTTGCTCTTCAGGGGAACTGGTTTTAATCAGTGTTTTTAGCACTTGATTTTTTGAACCAACCTCTTGAAAATCCAGCGCGCGGTAATAGCGCAGGTTTGCAGGAGCTTTCTTAGCCTGGATTAACTCACCTAAGAGAATGGAAGAATTCGCACTTCTGGATCGCCATACGATATCCGTAGCTTCCTGACTTTCCATCCAGCCTGTTCCGGCTTTTTCCAAATAACTTGGCAAATAGGAATCCCAATATCCCTCAGCGGCTATGCCAAGTGCCTCCAAATACCAGCGATCACCAGCATGGTAGTTTTCGGCCAGTTTGGACCAAACTTCCGGCTCATTTTTATAACGAATCGCCAAGGCCACTTCGCGTCGGACTTGGGGGCTTTCGTCTGCCGCCAAAGGCAAAAGAAAAGTGCTGGTATTTGTTGCTTTAGCCCGAGAAGCGCGAACTGCAGCTACTCGAATGTCTTGATTTCCATCTTCTGCTGCCGCTGAGATGTATTCTTGTCCATTTGGTAAATTGGTGAGCAGCCAAAATGCACGCGCTTTCATTCTCGGATCATCTCCTTCGTAAAGTTCTTTCAGAGCCGATTCTGCTTTGGCACCCATTTCCTTCAGAGCCATAAAGGCTTTGAAATGAGTTGCTCGATTTGGGTTTTGCAAAAGCTCGATCAAAGATTCGACGTTTGAATAATCCGGAGCCTTCATCTTGTATTTTACTCCCTTTGGAGCCAGTCGGTAAACTCGCCCCTTGTCTTGATCACCCATCGCATGCCCACCTACGCCTGGATCGTACCAATCCGAAACGAAAATCGACCCGTCTGGCGCTACTGTAACATCGGAAGGGCGAAACCAATTGTCTCGCTTATTTCCATCCATCAGATTGATAATCTCGGCCGTGAAGCCAGCATTGGATTCTTGAACCGGATAAGCACGAATGATATTCGGACCGGCATCCGCATGAATCACTTGATTTTGGTATTCTTTAGGCAAAAGTTTCCCCTCATAGACCAGAATTCCAGTAGGCGATCCGGCATAAGTCTGTAACAAATTTGGAACTACTCCTGGGTCATTCAAATGCCAATGGCGAAGTGGAATCGAATCTTCCATATTGATGCGACGAGTTCGCCAGTCAGTCCTGGTCATCTCGTCTTTGAAACCGTAGTTTCCATAGTCCATGACATAGTTGATCCGAGTACCCCGATTTCCATCGTCGTCATTGTCAGATTGCCACATTCGTCCGTAGCTATCCACGGCAACTTCGTAGTTGTTTCTGAAATTCCAGCCTAGAATTTCTACGTTTGTTCCGTCTGGATCCATTCTGAACACCATCCCTTCCTGATAGGTGGGGGTTTCATTGGTGATCGGTCTGCCTATCGGATCTATGATAGGATTGCCTTGCGCATCCCGCAAACCCTCACCAGCATTTCCATAGTTGAAATAAATTTTTCCGTCAGGGCCAAAAGTCATGGCATGCATTCCATGGTCATGTTGCTCTCCTCCTACACCAGAGAATAGAATCTCTTTTTTCTCCGGCACATCGTCCCCATCAGCATCAGTAAAGACATAAACATAGGGACTTACCGATACATAGACTTTATCCCCCAAAACGGCAATCCCCAAAGCTGCATTGATGTCGGTTCCTTGGTAGAATACTTTGGAAGTATCTGCCACGCCATCCCCATCGGTGTCTTCCATGATGAGGATTCGATCCCCTTCTGCTTTGGTCGGATTTCTAGGATTGAGTTTAGTGCGGTAATTATATGCCTCGGCAATCCAAACTCGACCCCGATCATCGATATCCATATTCGTAGGATTGGTCATCATTGGTTCGGAGGCAAAAAGCGTCAGCTCAAGTCGCTCATCCGGCACCTCAATTCCATCCAATGCAAATTCTACAGATCGCTTTTGCTCATCGCTTAGTTGCGCATATTCGGCATCAGTGAGTTTCGGTTTGGATTCGGTGCAGGAAAAAATTGAAACGGCTATCAATGAAGCAGCCAAGAATTGATATTTCATAATGGAATAGGTTTTTGGGTTTGAGCATGAGGTAATTACCTAAGCTCCAAAATATTCCTTTATTGAGCAATATCCAAAGGAAAAATAGATGGATCGATACCTGGAATCACATTTAGCGCATTTTCAAAATAGACTTTTCGCAATACAGAATCCGGTAGATTCATTCCATACATTTTCCAATTGGCATGTCGCTTTCGGTAGTAATCGAAGTATTCATCATCTGTTTCCAGCACCCGGAAGTAGGTGTAGTACTCCTCCATTTTGTAAGTGTCCTTCCCAAAAAGAATCCGGTCTTGGTATTGGATAAAAAACGCACGAGCTGCCTTCGGTTGTCTACCTAATTCCGCCAAAACAGCCCCGATCTCTGTGTACATATTTGGAAATCGGTCCATCAATTGACCCAGCTTGGTCAGATCATTTCCATACCAACCCAAATGTGCATTGATAAATTTCGTCTGAGGATGCTTCTCAAAAACAGCATGCTGCTCACTCATAATCGAATCGAAAGATGGAAGCTTTTCAGGATTTCGATAGCGACTTGGATATTGCTTGAGTTCAAGCCAGCGCTCGTTTTTCTTGTCTTTGGGCATCCAAAAGGAGGCAGGTTCACCCGAATGAATCAAAACTGGAATCCCAAGCTCTCCGCATTTTGCCCAGATCGGATCCAATCTAACGTCATTTACAGCGATGCGATTCCCTTCATTATCCTGATCATTGAGGCCAAGTTCTTTATAAACCTTGAGTCCTTTAACTCCTTGCTTAACGCCTTCTTCCAGCATTCTGAGGGGTTCCTCAGGCCATCCTGGATCATCCAGATTCTCAAAATTCAGATTTAAAAAAACTACAAATCGCTCAGGATAATTTTCCGCCACATTGTCCAAAGACCACTCCAGGATTTTTCCCCGAAAGCCGCTTAGGTTTACCATGACACCCATATTCAAAGAATCCATCTCTACAACCAGATTGTCCAAGTCCTGAACAGGCATGATCCACTGATGATTGTGGACGTCGATAAAGGGATATTTGGCATGGGTCAAAGGATGCTCGGGCACGATCAAGGTGGAAATAGGGTCATACTCCTCTATGTCCATCACATTAAGTCGGTATTGGATCAAGCCAATTAACCAATAAGTAATACCAAGAAAAATGAGTACCCCTAAAGGAAGGAGTACCCATTTCTTTTTTGAAAAAGCCATTTAATTATTGAGCGCTGATAGGGATTGTTACTTGGGTCATATCCCAAGTCAAAAACATGTTGATTCCAGCTCCCGTATCTTCAAAACTGATGGTGAATTTTTCTACTTCTGCTGAAGGAGTAGAGACAGGTGCCGAAACTTTTACGACATCCTTGGAATAATCTGGCTCCTGAACTCCCAGATAAACTCCAAGCTCGGAATTTAAGGAAACTTCAAAAGCGTCAGCTCCGGGAACCGCATACATTCGATAAGTTCCAGCTGGGACAGCTTGCCCTGCAAAACTGACTGCCGTGCTAAAGGTGATCTCGGTGGCTGCATTTGCACCAAGTCTCCAATAGACACCATAAGGCTGCAAAGCTCCTGAGGCTTCATCTCCAAAGATTACTCTACCTTTTTTAGAGGGCTGGGAATAATTTACGGTAATGTCTACTCCTTGAGCTGAGAAGCTGGTCGAAGTAGGAGGGCTGGCCGGAAATAACATTCCGTATCCAAAGAAGGCGATTACTGCGATCAATAATACACCGAGGAAAATTCCAATTTTTTTAAGCATTGTAGTTGGTTTTTGTGAAGGATGAATTTTTTTCTAAAATAGTCAAAATCTTTTGGAGGGTATTCACTATTGATTCAAGAAAAGCTTACTTCAATTTTTCAGGAATTGCAGTAGCTCGGAGTTCAACGAATTTATTTGGGCCATTGGCGGATTTGATCAATTCAAAGGAATCGTAAAGTTCCCCAATCGCAGTATAAGATTCGAATAGTAAATGGTCGCCTTCGATCGTAATCACTTGAAATAACTGGGTATTCGCTCCGCTTCGATCTTTTTGAGCTCCTAGCTCATCCCAAGTGCCGCCTACCTCATACATTTTACCACCACTTACAGATACGACATAGACGGTTCCGGTTTGATCTCTAAGATTTACTCCATTGAGGAGGTTTTCTCCGGGGGAAACTCGACCTCTAGCATAGCTATGATCATGTCCTTGCAAGGCTAAATCCACCTGGTATTTATCAAAAATTGGTTTCCATACCTCACGAATGTTAGAATTATCTCGTCCTGAGGAGGCAGAATACATCGGGTGATGATAAGTGATGATGATCCACTTCTTTTCAGTTTTGGCCAACAGTTCATCCAGCCATTTCGCTTGAAGTTCTAAGTCTCGATTGGAGTTTAAAGATATGATCCGCGCGTCCTGATAGTCCACGTAGTAGGTAGTCTCTTCCAATCCTTCCGGACCATTTTCAGGCAAATGAAACTGAGGTTGCCATTGCGTTGAAAGGCTTCTATAATTTGTTTGCTCCTCTGAAGGGGATTTAGATTGGTATTCATGATTGCCAGGAGTGGGCATTGCTGGGATCATGCTATGGATAAATCCACCAGCTGTGAACCACTCATGCCACTGACTATCACGATGGGCATTGTTTACCAAGTCTCCGGCATGAATAAAGAAGTTGGCATCCGGGGCTTTTTTGAAACCCTCTCGAATCAAGCGTGACCAAAGTTCCAAGATGTAATTCTGAGCATCTCCCACATAAAGGAAAGAGAATTTCTCATCCAGGTTTTCCGAGGCAGTGGTAAATTGAAACCACTCACTCCAATGCTCGCTGTCTCCGACACGATAAGCATAGGTGGTGGCAGGTTCCAGGTTATCCAAAGTGATGGAATGGTAATTGGCCCTTACCTTATTTTGCTCGATTTCAGGACTAAAATAAGGAGTTGAATTTGCGGCTAATCGAAAGCCATTACGGATAAATCTCGGATCAGCAGAT
>JAHEBE010000157.1:5448-7211 GCA_024642365.1 Algoriphagus sp. | reverse complement strand
GGCAGTCAGCAGTCGCTGATGATCGATATCCTTTTCGTAATCTGGGAGATCGTTTTCTGAAAGGGTAAAACCAATTTTGTTTTCTGTTTCTGAAGTTTTGGAATTACATCCAATCAGAAATGCTAGGGATATGAAAAAATATAGGGGGTTAAGGAAATTCTTCATAGGGCAATCGAAAAGGTTTGTATCAATCAACTCCTAATCGATTTGGCTATGAAATTTTTGGGAAAGCTGTTCAGCTCAATTATTTGAGAGCGATCTTCCCATTTCTTCGATCAGGTTTTTGAAAATACAAAATTCTCAGTTGACAATCGAAATCGATAAAACTATATATGATTAGCCGCAATGATGCCAGTCAACTTATATTCTTTGCTTATCTGGTTGGAAGACAGATGACCGAAGACCGAAGCGGCATCAATTCTTAAGTTTAACATATCCTACATTGCTTTTGCCACCTTACTGGTAGAATAGCGGATATACATTAAACTATAAAACCGGAATGGCCTTGGGATCGAATCGGCGGAAACCTTCAAGCGTTCCGTACCATATTTCTCCATCATTAGCTTCCAAAATTCCAAAAATCATCCCTTCCTTTCCTTGAATGATTTTTGCAATTGGATTTTCTTGGGAAAGGGATTTTTGATCAAAGCGGGAGAGCGCCCAAGTTTTGTCTGTTGTTTCAGAGCTAATCCAAATATTCCCTGCTCTATCCTCGTAAATAAAACCGGTAAACGCATTTGAGAGTTTGGTGAAATCTTCCCCGTCAAATCGCCAAAGTCCCTCTTGACCTCCGAGCCAGATGGTTCCGCTTTTATCCTGGATGAGGTGACGGGCATTTGTAAAATGCTTGCCATCATGTAGCATAGGAGTGAAGCTGGATCCGTCATAGCGATAGGTAAAGCCTCGGGTGGCAAACCAGAGCGTTCCTTGCTTATCCTCCATGATAGCGTTTACTTCCAGCACAACTCTGTTTGGAGCTACTTCAGTACCCGGATTTATTCGGGGTTTTACGCTAGAATCCTCATAGAGCGCGTCAGGAGTCAGTTTAAAGTTTTGAAATGCTTTCCCGTCGTAGCGACTCAGCCCTCCATTGGCCCCAAACCAAATCGATCCAGAACTGTCTTCAAAAATGGAGACGATCTCATTTCCAATCAGACCATTGTTTTGGTTGAAGTTTTCAAAAGACTTTCCGTCGTAGCGAAAAACTCCTCCGCCCACTGATCCAAACCATTTATTCCCCTTACTATCCTCCAGCAATGAAAAAAAGCGGTTTGAACTCACCTCGCTAGTCATTTGAGTAAAAGTAGTTCCATCGTATCGAAAGACCCCATCAAATGCTGCAAACCAGATGTCGCCAGCTTGATCTTGAAGCATATTTCGAGTAATGGTTTCCGGACCATTCGTAGCTAATCCTTGAATTTGCTCCGAAGGTTCTGTAGGGTTTGAGCTTTCTGTTTGAGCGGCTTGCTTGCAAGAAAAGCTTAGCGACAGGGCTAATAATAGGCTAAAAGTAAGCGAGTGATTTTTCATATCTGCTTTCTGGAACGATGGGTTTGGTTTATAGTTGCTCCAATAATCCGGAAGCCATACTGGTCAATTTTTCTTTAGCGCTTGTGATTTCCTCTATGGGCTGCAAATCCACAATTTTATCCAAGCTCGCCAAATACCAATCGCGCCAAGTTTCCAAGATCAGTTTTTCTTCTGTGGCCGATCCTCCTTTAGCAATAGCTTCCTTACTCAGCTTAAATTCTGTTTGAAGTCTA
>JAHEBE010000157.1:0-5438 GCA_024642365.1 Algoriphagus sp. | reverse complement strand
TTCTGCTGCGGAGGCTAGAATCATTTCAACCATTTCTTTGGCGGTGTTCTCATCTGCATTGAGCAAGGTGTAGGCACTTACCAAAGCGCCAGTTGCGACATTTTTCAGGGTTTGCTGAGAAACTTTATCCAAGCGATCATTGTCGGTATGGTAAAATTGATCGGTGAAGTGCCAAAGCAAAAGGCCGGGGATATCAGCATTCAAAAAAGGAGTGTGATCTGACCCTCCTTCAAAAGGGTTGGTTTTTACTACCCAATTGGCATATCGACCTTGATTTTCAAAAACAGTCAGGATAAAATCATTCAAATAATGCGGCTTCATATCAGCAACTTTCAAAGGTCTGCCGCCCCATTCGCTGTGTTTGTCCTCGCCTCGAGTCCAGATGGCACTGGGGTCTGGCATCTTTTCGATCAGGAAAGTTCCTCCCGTGAGGTCCGTATTTTCACCCACCATATCCAAGGAAATTCCCCATTTGATTTCGGTTGATCGTTTTTCTTTTTCCTGGACATAACGTCTTGTCGAGATGATCTCATCTCCCCAGAGAAAGGTCAGCGTACGAGCCAAGTCTAATTTGCCAGTTTGGATTAAATCTGCCGTCAAAGTTGCCATTTCCAATTGAGCGCCTACCCCGGTTGCATTGTCATTGGCGCCAGGCTCTTGAATATGTGCCGAGAAAACCAAACTTTCCAGCGGTTTCGAACTGCCAGCTACATTCGCGATAATGGTGAGCTCCTCGGATTCATAGATTTTGGTTTTGATCTTGACCGCAACTTCCACTTTCCCTTTGGCAATTGCTTCTTTCAGTATTTCTTTGGCTTGGTAGGATAGGGCAATAGCCCAAGTAGGAGCTGTTTTTTGAGCGCTCATACTTCGAAACTGGATGGAAGTTTTGTTTTTCTCCGGTTGGAGGTAGGCGGGATTATCGTAGGTAATGATTCCTAGAGCTCCTGTTTTTTCCAAAGCTGCTTGCAGCGTTCGATAGTTTACCTGATCTGAAAAAATAATTTTGCCTTGAAGGTCAAGTCTGTTCAAGTCCTCTTTTGTGGCGATATACGCAAGTTCTGCGCTAATTCCTTCTTCAGGAGTGGAAGCTGCATGTTGGTAGATCATATGCCGATTGCTGGCAAATTCCAACAATGGTTTGTCCGCTCCTAGAATGGTCAAGCTTCCGTCCACCGGTTCCCAGGTAGGATGATTCATCGCTCTTTTTTCGATTCGATAGGTGAATCTAGCGCCTTCAGGAGCTTGTTCCTCCAAAACATATCCTGACTTTTCGAGTGTTTCTGCGATTCGATAGACCGTTTCGTTGAAACCTGTGTTTCCTGCCACGCGCCAATATTTCTCAACAAAGCCCACGGTTTCATAGGCTAAATCCCCGGAATAGTTTGGTCGAACCAATTCGAAATAGGGGTTAATCGTTTGATCGAGTGGGCTTTGGGCGAAGCTAAAGGTGATGGTGAGAAAAAAGAAAAGGAGTGATAAAGTAGGTATTCGTATCATATTGAAAATTCTTCTTTGCGAATGTTGGATTTTTTGAATTTAGAACCAATTCATTTTTGAGCCTTCCTTCCAACTTCCAACTTCCAACCTCCAACTTCCCACTTCCCACTTCCAGCCAAACATTCTTCGGTTATTTTTGCAGATCATTTCGCCAATTTCCCTGACCTGATTACCTTTGCGCATGGCAGAACAAATTTTGATCCTCGATTTCGGTTCTCAGTACACCCAGCTCATCGCGAGAAGGGTTCGCGAACTGAATGTTTATTGCGAAATCCACCCCTATAATAAAGTTCCGAAAATCACCTCCGACATCAAGGGAGTGATCCTTTCAGGCTCGCCTTGCTCGGTTAGAGACGAGGGTTCGCCAGATTTGGATTTGGATGTATTTAGAGGGAAACTTCCGCTTTTGGGCGTTTGCTACGGATCTCAATTGCTTGCTCAGAAATATGGAGGGGAAGTATTGCCTTCGGAAATCCGTGAATACGGCCGAGCAAATCTCTCTCATATCGATACCCATTTTGATTTATTGAAAGAAATGAGTCATGGTTCCCAAGTGTGGATGTCCCATGGTGATACGATTAAAGATCTTCCTGAAAATTTTGAAGTGATTGCCAGTACTTCCAATGTGCGGGTTGCAGCTTTCAAAGTAAAGGAAGAGGAGACTTACGGGATACAGTTCCACCCTGAAGTCACGCACTCCAGTGAAGGAAAAAACTTGCTTCGAAATTTTGTGGTTCACATCTGTGGTTGCTCACAGGATTGGACTTCCGATGTATTTATCGATGCTACGATTGCGGACCTGAAAACCAAAATCGGTACAGATAAGGTCGTAATGGGTCTTTCCGGAGGAGTTGATTCTTCTGTGGCCGCGACTTTGATTCATCGTGCAATTGGCGATCAGTTGACTTGTGTCTTTGTAGACAATGGCTTGCTTCGCAAAAATGAATTCGAGGAAGTGCTGGATTCCTATAAGCACATGGGATTGAATGTGATTGGTGTAGATGCCAAGCAGAAATTCTATGATGCATTGGAAGGACTAACAGAGCCTGAATCCAAGCGTAAGGCAATTGGAAAAGCTTTTATCGAGGTTTTTGATGATGAAGCGCACAAAATTGAAGGCGTGAAATGGCTGGGTCAAGGGACAATCTATCCCGATGTGATTGAGTCAGTTTCCGTGAAAGGTCCTTCGGCAACGATCAAATCCCACCACAATGTGGGCGGCTTACCGGATTTCATGAAGCTTTCTGTAGTAGAGCCATTGAATACCTTGTTCAAAGATGAGGTTCGGGAAGTTGGTAGAGCATTGGATATTGTGGAGACTATTATCGGAAGACACCCTTTCCCTGGTCCAGGATTAGCGATCCGAATTTTGGGAGATATTACGGCTGATAAAGTAAAGACGCTTCAGGAAGTCGATTATATTTTTATCCAAGGCTTGAAAGATCATGGTCTTTATGATCAGGTTTGGCAGGCAGGAGCGATTCTACTTCCGATCAATTCTGTTGGGGTGATGGGTGACGAGCGTACGTATGAAAAGGTAGTTGCCCTTCGAGCGGTAGGTTCGGTAGATGGCATGACTGCCGATTGGATTCATTTACCTTATGAGTTTTTAGGAAAGATTTCCAATGAAATCATCAATCGTGTCAAAGGTGTCAATCGTGTTGTTTACGATATTTCTTCCAAGCCACCGGCTACCATCGAGTGGGAATAAGGAGATATTTAGAATAAGAATTATGATTTTGAAAACCCGAAGAGCAATTTTCGGGTTTTTCTTTTAGCATGAGTCGAATCCAATTCAAGTCGAACTTTGGGTTTGAAAAATATGGTTAAATTTGTCAACCCTGAAAGCCCTCTATTCTTCTTTTCCATGAGAAAACTTATTTCTTTACTCCTTTTTCTTTTTGTAGCCAACTTTGCTTTTGCCCAAACTTCGGTACCCGCAGATTTTCAAAAAGCCAAATCAGAACTTGCAGCAAAGAATTATTGGGAGTCCATGCAGCTTTTTAAAGAGTTTGTAGATTCCGATCGCTATGGGAACTTAGCTCAATATGCACGATTGCATCTTGCTGAGGCAGCACTTGGGGCAAAACAGGCTGGGCAAGCCATTGAGGCCTTACAGCCTATTTCTCTTGATTCTTGGAGTAAGTCAGACGAATCAAAATACTTACTTGCCTTAGCTTACTTTCAGAATAATCAAAAAGAGGAAGCACTTCGAATAATCAAACTGATTGATCGGGAGGATTTGAAAATGCTTGCTGCGAATGCTTCCTATGAGTATTTGAGGACTGAGACGCCCAATTTCATGGTGACGAATCTTCAAGAATTCAAAACTAATCCCGGCTTTACGGCTGCTATGAAAGTAGTGTTGGAGGGGAAGACTATTTTGTCTGCGACGGAGCGTGCAGCTTATTATGAGTTAAGGGGTTTGGAAGAGGGGAATGTCAATAAGATCTCCGATGAGGTTTTGGATATTGCGGTGGTTTTACCTTTCACTAATGGCTCCAATGCTGCGCTTACTGGAGGAGATTTTGTATTTGAATTATACCAAGGGCTAGAATTCGGAAAAAGACAATTAACTACTCAAGGCGTAAAGGTGAATTTGACGTCTTTCAATTCGCAGCGAGACCTCGCCAAATTGCAGCAGCTATTGACCGATCCGGTAATTACCAAAGCTGATGTGATTGTTGGGCCGATCTATCCAGAGGAAAGTGAAGCAGTCAGTGGATTTGCTGAGCAGGCAAAAATTCCTTTTATCCACCCACTTTCCAATCTTGGAGGTAGATTTGAAGAGGCTAACTATAGCTATTTGTTCCGTCCATCTGCTGCTTCTTTGGCGGCTGGCATTATCAATGGAATCAAAACCCAAAGTTGGGGAAAACGTGTTGCTATCGGCTATTCCAGCAGCTCAAGAGATGAGCGTTTGGCTGCAATCCTAAAAGAAGAACTCCCAAAGGCAGGTTTTCAAGTAGTAGAAAGCAAAGTGCTGAATGGAAGAAATGTGACTGAATTTCTTCAAGGATTAGGAATCCGAACTGGAAGTGTTGCCTCAAGTTTAAAGACTGATCAAATCATTTTATTGACGGATGACCCAAGTATTGCGCAACCGACTTTTGCCTTGCTTGAATCTGTTACTGCCTCTGTTCCGACTCTCGTTCTGGACTCCTGGCTTACCTTTAATTTTGCAAATTTCGAAATGCTGGAGTTTCCCAATTTCTATTTCATCGGGAACAACACGATAAATTTTGATTCAGCGACAGCGGAAAAATTCAAAAAAGACTTCTTCGACACTTATAAAATCAACCCAAGTTTGAATCATTATTTGGGTTTTGAATTGATCAATTGGTTAGCGGGAAATATGTCCTATTCCAAAGGATTTGATTTGCGAAGAAATCTTGATCAGAGTTCCTATCAGAAAGGAACCCTTACTTGGGGATTTAATTTCCAAGGAAGCAATAACAACCAATATGTTCCTGTATTCAAGCTGGAAGCAGGAGAATTGAAACCATTAAACTAATCCATGACTCGTACTGAAAGCAAGCGGCTATTTGCCCATGCTCAAAATTTTATTCCCGGAGGTGTGAACTCCCCGGTTCGTGCATTCCGTGCTGTAGGCGGAGATCCATTATTTATCAAAAAAGCCGATGGCGCTTTTATTTATGATGAAGATGGTAATTCTTACATCGAACTTATCAATAGCTGGGGTCCAATGATCCTAGGGCATAATCATCCTTTGATTCGGGAAGCCGTGATCAAAGCAATGGAAAACGGAACTTCGTTCGGAGCGCCGACTGCCCGTGAAGTTGAAATAGCAGAACTGATCGTGTCGATGGTGCCTTCTGTAGAAAAAGTCCGAATGGTAAATTCCGGAACGGAAGCGACAATGTCTGCTATTCGAGTGGCACGTGGATATACGGGTCGTGATAAGTTTATCAAAATGG
>JAHEBE010000156.1 GCA_024642365.1 Algoriphagus sp. | reverse complement strand
TTCACTACGTGAGTTCCTGTTACGTAATCAGAACCTTTTTCATAATAGAAAGTCAAATCTTGTCCTCCATTATCAAAAATAATATCCTGTTTAACGGTATAGAATTGTTCTCCTCCATTTAACATAAAAGTACCTGAGCCTTTTGCTACGTCAAAGATAGGTTGAGAATTAGGAGCTAAAACTTGCACATAGACCTTTCTAGGACCTTTTTCCGCCACTTTATTATCTGCGATATTAAAGCTCACTTTGATTCGCTCGATGTATCTGTTTCTAAAATCTTTGGTAGTTTCTACACGCTCTTTACCTTTTGAATTGACTGCAGCGATCGAAATATTCTCAGCTTTTAGCATTGAAGCGACTGTTACCTTTGCCTGTAGGCTTTCTTTTTGAATATTCAGCTGAGCTACTTCCTCCTCAATTTCTGCTTGAGTTGTCTTTAAATCTTGATTTTCAGAGAATAATTGCTGGTTCATGGCCCTTAGCTCTAAAATCTCCTGATCCTTTTGTTGAATTAGATTATTGGAGCTATTGATTTTTGCATTCAAAGCAGTAATCTCTGATGCGGACCGCTGACGAGAAGAATTTCGCTCTGCAATCAATTGATTTTTTGCCTCCTCAAGTGCTGCGATATCGCCTCCTAGTTTTTCAATCTCCTGAATTCTGAGATCTAATTGAAAGGTTACGGAATCTAAACGCTTGTTTAGCTCATTGTTTTCAGAGGAAAGGAGTAGGATTTCCTCGCTTTTTTTAGTGCGGTCAATGTAATCAGTGTATAATTTTATTCCACTGATGATGACCAAAAGGATCAAGACGATTATGATAATATTCTTACCTTGATCTTTCTTTTGTGTTGAATTTTTTTCAAATTCTGAGTTCATGACAAATTAATTTGGTAGGGATTATGATGATTTTAGATGAAAATTTTTGGTCCAATCGGTATAATACAGGGAAGACCGGTTGGGACATTGGTTTTGCATCCGATCCGATATTGCAATATTTAGACCAAATTGAAAATAAAGAGATCCAAGTGTTGTTTCCCGGCGCTGGCAATGCTTATGAAGTCGAAGTCGCTTTCTTAAAAGGTTTTAAATCAGTTCATTTGCTTGATTTTGCTTCCGAGCCTATCAAAAAATTTCTTGAAAGAAATCCAGACTTTCCCAGAAAGTTTATCCACCAAGAAGATTTTTTTGACCACCAAGGGTCCTACGATTTAATAATTGAGCAGACATTTTTCTGTGCTTTGACTCCTGATCTTCGAACATCGTATGTGGACAAAATGAAAAAATTATTAAACCCTGGTGGGAAATTAGTAGGTGTACTTTTTGATCGGGAATTTGATTTTCAGGGACCACCTTTTGGTGGGAATAAGTTGGATTATATCAAACTGTTCGAGCCAGAGTTTGAAATCATCACGATGGCTCCATGTTACAATTCTATTCCAGCACGGCTAGGTTCTGAGCTGTTTTTTATTCTCCAAAATTCAAAAATCTAGGATATAATGGTCTTTGCTAGCAGAAAAATCAAAGAACAGAACCCCAACTTCATAAAAATCTAAACTTAGTTTCACTTCGGGATATCGGATAATTTCACCCCATGCCAGTTCCATTTCTTTTGACCAATGAATATCTCCGATGATAAGGATGGACTTGGGGTGAGTTTTATTTAGTAGTAATAGGAACGACTCCATTGTTCCCTCATAGGTGTGATTCGCATCTATAAACCCAAAATCTACAGCGGTTTGCGTTGCCAGAAACTCTGGTAATGTTTTCGAAATTTCCCCCGAAATAAAGTTGATATTCGGATTTAAAGGCTGGGTTTGTGCGATTCTTGTTAATTCCTTCGCCCCTTCAAAAGTATTCAGTATCCCTTTAGTGACAGCTCCCAAATATCCCGCGCTTATTCCTACGCAGGTGCCAAGCTCGATATTATTTTCGCTAGGGGTCAAAGTGCAAAAGTATTGGAGAAGTTGAGCGACCTTTCTACTGCTTGTGCTGTATCTAGTTACATCTGCGACTTTTCTTTTTTTTGAATTTACTTTTTTAGATCCTGCACCAAGATCTGTTACTTCAATAATTTCATTCGAATTGATTAAGCTAGAACGAAAGGTCTCCATTGAAAGATCCAATTCTTTTCTTGCGGAAAGAAAATTGAATAATTCCTTATAGATTTTGAATAATTGAGGGGATTGAATGGCGTATTGATCCTCTTTTTTCAGCCAATAAATTAAAAAAGACCTAAGCTGAAAAAACTTGTCGCTCAAACTAGTTGTGGAAAATATTAGCGATCATCTGAAATTCAGGAACGACAACTTCGAAATTTTTTCCGTCAACAATTCGCTCCATGATGTAAAGGCCTTTCATTTTTCCAAGCCCTGATTTCAAATTACATCCAGACACGTAGGTGTGTGATTGACCTGGTTCTAATATAGGTTGCTGGCCTACTACGCCACTTCCTTCTACAATTTTAGAGCTTTCTGCGGCATCAAAAATTTCCCATTTTCTACTTAACAATTGGACAGTCTGGTTGCTTTTATTTTCAATTGTTACCTTGTAAGTGAAAACAAAATGATGCTGGTGCGGACTTGAAAACTCTGCTTGGTAAGTGACATCTACACTTACCTTTACGCCTTCAGTAACTGCTGTGACCATTGGTATTATAGTTTGAAAGTTTAAATATACAATTCCAAATTAGAAATATTACAAATTTGCATGGATGTAAAAATTGAATCTTCCTGGAAAGAAGCTCTAGCAGACCAATTTCGAGAAAATTATTTTAAAAATTTAGTTTCTTTTATCAAGGATGAGTACCAAGGGAATACAATCTTCCCGGCTGGAAAAGACATATTTAATTCATTTGAGTTGTGTCCAATAGATCAAGTTAAAGTGGTGATTTTGGGCCAGGATCCGTACCACGGTGTAGGCCAAGCGCATGGTTTGTCTTTCTCAGTCAAGCCTGGAATTCCCTTTCCTCCAAGTTTGTTGAATATTTTCAAAGAGATAAAAACTGATTTGGGGATTGATATGCCTCCAAATGGGGATTTGACTAGATGGGCAAATCAAGGTGTGTTTTTATTAAATGCGACGCTTACGGTTAGGGCACATGAGGCCGGATCTCACCAAGGAAAAGGCTGGGAGGAGTTCACAGATCAGGTCATTCGTGTTATTTCATCCAGTCAAAATCAAGTAGTATTTATGCTTTGGGGAAGCTATGCGCAAAAAAAAGAAGGGCTAATAGATCAAACAAAACACTTAATCCTGAAAGCTCCACATCCTAGTCCATTAAGTTCCTATCGTGGGTTTTTTGGGTCAAAGCATTTTTCAAAAGCTAATGATTATTTGAAGTCAAACGGAAAAACCGCCATAAACTGGTAATAAAAAAGCCTCGAAATTTTCGAGGCTTTTTTATTATTCGATTCCCTTAAAGAATCTATTCCATCTGATTTTATTAAACATGGATTCAAATTTATCTAAGGATAGCCATAGGAACCAAGCTTTGCCAACGATGTGATCTTCAGGGACAAATCCCCAATATCGGGAATCTAATGAATCATGACGATTATCGCCCATCATGAAGTAGTAGTCTTGCTTAAAGGTATAGCTTTCAGCTTTTACGCCGTCAATGAAAAGTTGGCCTTCCTTCATTTCTACATTTTCAAGACCCTCATAGTGTTCGATAGTGAATCCGTATTTAACAACATTTTCGTTTGTTAACTCGATCGTCCAGTCTTTTGCGGGCACTTTAAGTGGCCCATAGTTATCGCGATTCCAACCCATCATTTGACCATCAGGAAAAATTCCTTCTTCACCACCAGTAGCCTGAATTCGTTTCGTCACAGAAGTGATAAGGGGAGATGATTCAAGACTTTTAATCATGTCCTCGGTAGCTCCAAATATAATATAGCCAGCACCATTGGTGAATGTCCCGAATCCCTCTTGGTTAACACCGTATTCTTTAAAAAACTCGGCATTTAGAGGTCGACTAGAGGTAATTTCGTATGAATACTGCATTTCCTCTGGTTTTTCTGCAACCTCACCATTGATGGAGAGAATCCCCATCTTAATATCCACTTCATCTCCAGGTACCCCGACGGCTCGTTTGATGTAATTCGTTTTTAAATCCGGAGGATATTGGAATTCGGTAGGATAATTAAAAACCACGACATCATTTCGCTTGACATCTGTGAAGCCAGGAAGTCTATAGTAAGGAAGTTGGATAGCATCGCTATAGGAAGGGATATCAGTTCCCCAAATCTTTTGATGCGTAAGTGGCATTTGTAGTGGAGTTTTCGGAATCCGCGTTCCATAATGCATTTTACTAACAAAAAGGAAATCGCCCACAAGGAGTGATCTTTCCATAGAACCTGTCGGAATTGTAAATGGCTCTAACAATAGCCAACGGATTAAACTTGCTGCAACGACTGCGAAGACTAGCGCATCTACCCATTCTCGGGTTGCAGATTTTTTCATTTTGGACTTACTCATAATTTTGTAAATGTTCAGAAAGATAGAAAATCATCCATAGAAAGTACGCCCTTCTTTCCTTGGATCCACTCAGCGACCAAGATTGCACCTAGGGCAAACCCTGCTCTGCTGTGAGCGGTATGGGTTATTTCGATTGAATCGATCGGAGAAGAATAAGATATAATATGTGTACCAGGCGCAGGGTCGATTCGCTTGGAATGGATGGGTAAACTTGTTGAGGAGGCGATTTCATTATGATCCGCCAAGTGCCAGCTACTAAAGGAGTCATTTGATCCAATTATTCCCTCTGCAAGCGTTATAGCTGTACCGGACGGGGCATCTTTTTTCTCTGTATGATGAATTTCTTCGATGGATGCCGAATAACCAGTAGTCTCGTTCATGAGTTTAGCGAGGTATTGATTTACTTTGAAGAAAATATTTACACCAATACTGTAATTAGAAGCATAGAAAAATGCTCCATTATTTTTCAAGGTAATTTCATCTAAATGAGGCTTTTGAGCTAGCCATCCGGTTGTTCCAGAAATAATCGGAATTCCTTTTCCCAAAGCCCATTTAATATTGGAAACCGCAGCCTCAGGCTGGCTAAATTCAATGGCGACATCAGCCATTTCAGAATCAATTTTATTCAGATCCTCGACGTTATCAATATTTATCTTAGCGACTAGCTCATGTCCTCTCTCCTCAGCTATTTTGCCGATGAGTTGTCCCATTTTACCATAGCCTAATAGTACGATTCTCATTAGTTAAATTTCAATTTGATGGAAAAGCCCATTGAATTATTTTTTGCTGAAAAGCTTTCGAATTTTGGTTCAATTCCAATTGCCAAATCATCCGAAATATCAAAACCGGAAAGGTGCGCATCTACATTGGCATCAATGATATTTAGTGCATAGATCGCTCCTAACAGGATGTAACAAAGGTCTCGGTTGCCGCGCCAATAATCCACATTTCGAACTAGCCCTTCACGGTTTAGAGTAGGGAAATCCGTTGGTTCTCCATTGTCATTTGCAATTAAAGCTTCCTTGAAAACTTGGTACCTGACATTATTGTATCCAATAAAATAGATATCTGTAATTAAGCCAGCATAGATAATTGGTACCTTCCATGCTTTCCCATTATAAACTTGACCTGCGCCAGGGAGTGCTGCAGAAAGGATGGAAGCTTTTCTTGGATTTTTCGGGAGCAAAGAATAATCAGGTTTTTCTTTTTTTACCCGCTGTAAGGTATCTGCTTTTTGTGCAAAAATCGGTTGACTGAAAGCTAAAAATAAAAACCCCAAGATGAACAAGGGGGTCCGAATTTGGCTCCAATCGATTTTTGCAGAAAGTTTCAAAATCAGATGATTTCTAATATTTCCAAAATTCGGTTCAAGTCAGAAGTTGAATTGAAAGGAATTTTGATTTCCCCCTTATTTTTTGGATTGGATTTCAAAGACACTTTTGTGCCAAAGTGTGAAGCTAATTTTTGCTGCAGCTTATTGATTTCATACTTTTTCACTGGATCAAGTTCCGGAGTAGGATTTCGATCCTTCTGGCCTTCATTCAATGCTTTGACCAATGCCTCTACTTTACGAACGCTCAATTCCTCTGAAACCGCTTTATTGAAAATTGCCAATTGCTTATCAATGCTCTCAACGTTAATCAAAGCTCGTGCATGACCCATAGAAATTTGTTGATCACGAATTGCTGCTTGGATAGTAGGAGGGAGCTTTAGCAACCTTAGATAGTTATTAACCGTGGTTCGATTCTTACCTACTCGATCACCAAGTTCTTCTTGCTTCAAATCGCATTCTGCCAACAGTCGCTGGTAGGATTGTGCGATTTCTAGCGCATTAAGGTTTTCTCGTTGAATATTTTCAATCAATGCCATTTCCAGCATTTGCTGATCATTGGCAGTTCGAACGTAAGCAGGAACTTGGGTCAGACCGGCAATTTTAGAGGCTTGAAAACGTCTTTCTCCTGAGATCAATTGGTATTCATCCGTATCAATTTTCCGTACCGTTATTGGCTGGATAATCCCCTGGACTTTTATTGACTCAGCTAATTCTAGGAGCGCTTCTTTATCAAAATGAACTCGAGGTTGGAAAGGATTGACTTGGATTTGGGAAAGTTTGATCTCAAATACGCCGGCTTTGATCACCTCAGGCAAGATGTCTTCCGAAGGATGCTTAGCGGGACTATCCTCTAACAAAGCCCCTAGGCCTCTACCCAATACACTTTTCTTCTTTGTTGGTTTCTGGTCTGCCATGTTAGTTCATCACTTTTGTAAGGCCATTGCGTTCTGCAATTTCTCCGGCCAGATTCATATAGGCAATAGCGCCTTTTCCATCCGCATCAAATGCTATGGCAGGAAGACCAAAACTTGGTGCTTCGCTGAGTCTTACGTTACGAGGGATTATTGTATCAAAAACCATGTTTTTGAAATGAATTCTAACTTCTTCAACGACTTGGTTTGAAAGTCGAAGTCGAACATCATACATGGTTAATAAAATTCCTTCAATTTCCAGATTGGGGTTAAGTCTGGTTTGAATGATCTTGATGGTATTTAGGAGTTTTCCTAAACCCTCCAAGGCGAAATACTCACACTGAACAGGGATAATCACTGAGTCCGCTGCTGTCAACGCATTGATCGTGATCAAACCCAACGAGGGCGAACAATCGATAATAATGAAATCATAATCGGCCGTGAGGTCTTTGATCACTGCTTTCATCTTTTCCTCTCGATTATCCATGTTGATCATT
>JAHEBE010000483.1 GCA_024642365.1 Algoriphagus sp. | reverse complement strand
GAGTATAGCGGGTCAGCGTGGATAATTGGAGATAACCGTCTTTTCTGGCAATTGCCATGACCTGCTTCGCCAATTCTTCGGCATAGCCTAGGTGCTCGGCCAAGTCCTTTTTTCCAATAACTTTTCCTTTCAGCGCTTCCTTGATCCAGTTTTCTTGTTTCACTTTGAGGAGGTATCCAGAAGGCATGATGGCTTCTCCTACTTTGAGCATAGCGATTATGGCTGCAAATTCAGGAGATTTAAGGGTGCTTTTAGGAAGGACAGGGCTGAAATCGCCTAAGTAAGTATCAGTTAAAATTGGTCGATGTTGGAAACTGGCACCCTGGGATTTTAAGGTCAAATAAGCCGCCAGAGTCGAATAAGCATAGATTCGGGCGGCAACTGGAGGACTAGCCACATCAGTAACCATGACTTCGGTAATATGAAAAAGCTGTGCCGCATAACGTTCAGACCAAGTCTCCTCTTTTTTGGAAGCATTTGCAGATAAAGAGGAAGTCAAAAAAAGGAAAGTTAAAACTAGGCTGAAGAGTTGATTTTTCATTTCAGTTGGTACGTTTCGATTGGCTGCTGATGAATTCCAAAAAGGATTTTTCTATTCGTGCTCAAATCTAATTCAAGAATAGCTTTGATATCACCTTTGATTGCCAAACCGGATTCTTTTGGAGATATAGGCTTAAAATTTCCAGTTCCATCGCCAAGCAATACTAAGCCTAATCCTGCATCGATCATGCCTATTCGGATCCGTGTATAGGTTTCATTTCCGCCTACTATTAAATCTTGAAACCCATCCTCATTGACATCAGTGGCTAAAATTGCCCGAATGGGAAAGCTTTGCGCAAGCATAGGTAATGGCTTTGCGATAAATTTTCCGTTCGTATTTTCCAGGTAAACTGATTGGAGACTGTTGATTTCCAAAACTTGGGCGGATTCTAAATCTTCTTTTGGAAAAAGATCGCTCATAGTTGCATTGGAATAGCTCGCGTAATCTGTGAATTTACTGCGCATCGAGACCAGTTGATCAAGGAGTTCGTCACGACTCGGATAGGGGTAGGCTTTGTCTCCAATAAAGCATTCCAAGATCGGGTCAATTGAACCATTCGCGTCAAAATCTGCCGCATACATTCGAATGAGTTTTTCTGGAGAGGCTTCGAGTTGGGAGTTTATCCCAAAATTTCCTGCGATCAGATCCATGTCTCCATCGCCATCCATGTCTTTTTTGACAAGGGTTCCCCACCAACCGGAAAGCTGTTGATCCATATAGTCAGAACTTTGATCTTCAAATTTTGCTTGACCTACATTTACCAAAAAAGTGAGTTTCATAAACTCTCCGCCGAGCACCAAATCCTCTAGACCATCGCCATTTAGATCGAGGGTGGTGCCTGAAGTTAGCATACCCAGCTTACCCTCATTTGGTAGAAAAGTAGAAGATTGATCTGTAAAACTCCCTTTTCCATCATTCATTAAAAGCTTGCTGGAAGGGATTAGTGGGTATTTTCCAGGAATTAATTTTGCCCCAATAAACAAATCCAAGGCTCCGTCTCCATTGGCATCAATGGCAATGGCCGTTCCGGTGCTGAATTTGAAACTTGGGAAATCCTTATTTCGATTCAAATTACCAAGTCCATCATTCAGGTAAAGCCGATCTTCCAATGCTTCATCTGAACCAATGTAATCTTGAAAACCTCCACTGCCTAGGTAGAGATCCTGAAAACCATCTCCATTGAAATCTTCGAAAATTGCCACTGCATCTGTAAAGTCCGGGCTTGACCGAAATCCAGGATAAGCGATCCATTTCTCATTTTTAAAAGTCCAGATTTCTCCAGCTTGCCCTTTGGTTCCACCAAAGAAAACTTCAGGATTTCCATCTTGATCGAGATCAGTCTGTCTGAGAATCGGACTGATGTAGCTCGGCATCGTCAACATCAGTGGCTGCCGCTTAAAATCATTGAAACCTGCCGCCGCGGCAGTAAAAGGTGGGGAGAGTTCACTCTTTTGAAGGAGTGGAGTC
>JAHEBE010000482.1 GCA_024642365.1 Algoriphagus sp. | reverse complement strand
ACAAAAATTGATTCTTTAGATGAATTGTTAAAAACTTGTGACGTCATTACCCTTCATGTGGATGGCAGAAAAGAAAATAAGGACCTAATTGATCGCTCCAAAATCAGTAAAATGAAGAAAGGTGCCATTCTGGTCAATTTGAGTAGAGGCCATGTAGTAGAGATTCCTGCGCTTCGAGATGCGATTGTTTCGGGTCACTTGGCCGGATGTGCCGTAGATGTATTTCCAGAGGAGCCAAAAAATAACAGTGAGCCGTTTGAATCCGAATTGATCGGTTTGCCAAATACCATTCTTACCCCACATATTGGAGGCAGCACATTAGAAGCTCAAGAAAATATCGCACGATTTGTTCCTGGTAAAATCATGGAATACATCAATACAGGAAATACTTATAACTCTGTAAACTTCCCGAATATTCAGTTGCCTTTCTTGAAAGATGCGCACCGATTGATTCACTTGCACCAAAATGAGCCAGGAGTTTTGGCTAAAATAAATCAAATTTTAGCGAGCTATGAAGTAAATATTGTGGGACAATACTTGAAGACCAATGAAAATATTGGCTATGTAATTACAGATATAAACAAAGCATATTCGCCAGACGCGATTGAAGAATTAAAGGAAATCCCTGGAACAATACGATTCAGAATGCTTTACTAAGTCAAAAGCCTCGAATTTTTCGAGGCTTTTTTCTTGCATTCTTACAGATCCAATAATCTCCGATGGTAGTTGACTTGGCCTAAGTGGTAATTTAAATGAGCTAAAAGATGAAGTAAAAAGTAATAGTAGCTCATCTTGTAACCAAATACTTCAAGCGGGTAATCAGCCCCCAATAAACTTTTATCCATTCCCTCAAGACTGACAATCACCACATTTTTGCAAGTTTGAATTTGATCGATCAGTTCTGATTTTGGGACATCTTTTCCATTAAATTCAAATTCTCTATCTCGTTGGTAGTCAAATCCTCCAATTTCTTTTCCAATGAAATGCTTTAAGTTTCCTACTAGATGCAAGGCTAAATTTCCTGCTGAGTTACTTACCTGACCATCAACTTTCCATAGATTTTCTTCTCTGCTGTAACTTTCAATTTCACTTAATAGCCTTTCAAGATCTCTTTCAAAAAGGTGCGTAATGACTTTTACTTCCATTTGACTTTTACTTAGTTTGAATATTTTTCAAAGGCCTTAGCCAATTTGATATCGTATTTATTTTGGGCATATGCTGGTCCATTATAGCATTTGGCAAATTTCGCCCAATCTTTCCCCTTTAAATGAACAAGACATCCAAAAGTGCTGATGTATTTCCCAAAAGCATCTAATTGATTTCCCTCGTGAATGAACATTTCGTCTACAAATGCCTGAACCGAATTGTAGCCGAGTTTTACTGCGTGAAAACCCATAATCTGGTAACTTCCCCAAGAGGCAGAGGCTAAAGCGGCTTCTTTTATTTTTGGATCAGATCCGATTGCAATTGCTTTTTCCAATCGAGTATATTCGTTTGTCCCACCTAGGTAATGTTTTCGAGTCCATGAAGGGTATAATACATCTCCATTCGTTGAATTTGAAATTTTGGTTGGATCTATTCCTCGATCTTTTAATTGCCTCCAGAAAATATGACCTTCAAAAAGAATTTTTGGTCGACCATCCACAAAAAATCCTTTCCCTGAGCTTTCTACTTCATTGACGGCTTTAATGGCGGCTAATTCCACTCCATATTTTTTAGA
The DNA here is from genome assembly GCA_024642365.1 of Algoriphagus sp. Lineage (GTDB taxonomy): Bacteria > Bacteroidota > Bacteroidia > Cytophagales > Cyclobacteriaceae > Algoriphagus. The sequence continues at coordinate 288 of JAHEBE010000482.1, read as the reverse complement.
AAAATCAATCAAATCATTCTCTTCCAAAAATTTACTTCGAAGTGTTTGCGCAGGTTTAGTTTTTTCTAGTAAAACAGTCCAAGTTTTAATACCGGTTTCTCCATCGATGACCAATTTATTCTTGGATTGGAAGTCTTTGACAGCTGCTTCTGTCATTATTCCATAGTATTGGGTAATCGGAAGTTCGTATCCGACTTTTACGAGAAGTTCCTGTAAAAAACCAACAGAAGATCCTCGAGATCTAAGTTTTAGGTATTGCATAGCGATTGCTTTAAAAATAAAAAGTAC
>JAHEBE010000481.1 GCA_024642365.1 Algoriphagus sp. | reverse complement strand
GAGCCAATGATAAGCGTCCTTTTACCCAACCCATGTCTGGACTTTGGGGGCCCAAAGTAATGCTGATTAATGAGCGCGCAGGGTCAGGAGGAGATCTTCTACCCTATCTGTTTAATAAAATGGAAATCGGTCCATTGATTGGTACCAAAACTTGGGGAGGATTAGTTGGCACTTGGGATACGCCACCATTTGTGGATGGAGGTCGAATGGTCGCTCCTCGTGGTGGATTCTTCGATACGGATGGAGAATGGGCAGTGGAAGGTGTAGGGATTTCGCCGGATATTGCAGTGGAACAATTACCAAAGGAAGTTATCGCAGGACGCGATCCTCAACTTGAGCGTGCAGTAAAAGAAGCACTGGAACTTTTGAAAACTGAAGGAATAGAATTGAAGCCTGAGCCAAAAGCTCCGATTCGATATTTCAGGCCAAAAGGCAATTAAAAACAATCTAATTTAACCAAGGGAAATTCGTCCACAATCGGAATTTTCCTTGGCTTTTGTATCTTAGGGTTCAGAAAAACGGAATATTAGATTCTCGTTTGGTCTTATTTTAACTTGAAAACTTTTATTTAAATCAACGCTTATGAACAGTTCAAAAATTACCTTATTCCTTCTTTTGTTTCTTTTTGGGAGTTACAGTCTTCACGCACAATCATTAAAAGTCCCCAAGGCAGATATGTCTTCCCAACTTCTGGGTATCATGGATAAAAGCGCAAATGGGTTGACTCTTACGGGAGACCAAAAGAGTAAACTAAGTACAGACAACAAGAGCTTCGTGGACAAATTGCTAAAAATTCAAGATGGTAGCGGTTCAGATGACGATAAGAAAGCCGCTTTTCTTGGCTTGAAAAACTCCCGGACAAAGTTTCTAACAGACCTACTTGGAAGCGACCTATTCAGTAAGTATGCAGGAAACGTTCTAAAGGGGATAAACCCTCTCAAATCCAAACTCGGATTAGCAGCCCTCGCATTTTAGAGAATCAAAATTCTTTTTGAAAGCCATGAATTATGTTCATGGCTTTTTTTATTTTTCAGGATGCTAAAGCCCACCTATCTCCTATTAATTTTTCTATTGGCTGTTATTTCCTGTAGCCAACCTTCCAAAGAAGTTGAATTCTGGTTGACAGATCCAAGTCAAGACATTAAACTCCAACTTCAGGACTCCCTTGTTTTTGATCATCCTGAAGCTGATCCAACTATTCACGAAACAATTCTAATCAATCCCGAGACTACTTATCAAATCATGGATGGTTTTGGCTTTACGCTATCCCAGGGAAGTGCCATGCATCTTTTGGGAATGAAACCAGCTTCTCGTACAGCATTGCTGGAGGAGTTATTTGGTAACCAACAAGATCAAATCGGCATTTCTTATTTACGATTAGCAGTAGCAGCTTCTGATTTAAATGAGCGACCCTTTTCCTATGATGATTTGGAAGATTCACTTGCGGTGGATACAGATTTAGTCAACTTTGATTTAGGTCCTGATCGCTCAGATGTGATTCCCATTCTAAAAGAAATCCTTGCTATCAACCCTGCAATCCAATTAATGGCCTCTCCTTGGTCCCCTCCTAGTTGGATGAAGGATAATCGGGATACTCGAGGTGGTTCGCTTTTGGAAGAATTTGAACCCGTATATGCACAGTATTTAGTGAAATACATCCAAGCAATGAGGGCGGAAGGCATTGAAATTAATGCATTGACCATTCAAAATGAACCGCTACATCCTGGAAACAACCCCTCTTTATTGATGCTTCCTGAGCAGCAGGCACGATTTATTGGATTACATCTTGGACCAGCTTTTCGCGAAGCTGGAATAAAAACCAAAATCCTTATTTACGATCACAATGCAGATCGACCAGATTATCCGATCACAGTTCTCCAAGATTCACTTGCTAATCCATTTATTGACGGTTCGGCATTTCATCTTTATGGAGGTGAAATCGAGGCACTTTCAGAAGTCCATCAAGCTTTTCCAGATAAGCACATTTACTTTACCGAGCAATGGATCGG
>JAHEBE010000155.1 GCA_024642365.1 Algoriphagus sp. | reverse complement strand
GCCAAATATCGAAAGCTCGTTCAACTCCGATATTTCGATGAGTTGTCCTATGAGGAAATTGCACAGGAATTGGAAAAGCCATTGGGTACGGTAAAAGCACAGCTCCACCGCTCCAGAGAGCTTTTGTATGAAATTGCCTCAGGCAAAGAAAAACACATTTGATGCCTACAGGATCAGGATTAATTAGCCCTTATTTTCCAGGTTTAAGCGAAGTCCAATTAAATCAATTTGATCGATTGGGTGAGCTTTATGCCGATTGGAATTCCAAAATCAATGTGATCAGTCGAAAAGACATGGATCAATTCTATATTCATCATGTGCTTCATTCACTAGGCATTGCTAAAGTCATGGAGTTTCAGCCGGGAAGTAGAGTTTTAGACATTGGCACTGGTGGTGGTTTTCCTGGGATTCCGCTTGCTATCCTTTTTCCGGAAACCCAATTTCACTTGGTAGATTCCATTGGCAAAAAAATCACCGTAGTCAAAGATGTGGTCAAGCAGCTTAAGCTTGCGAATGTAGAAGCACAACAAGCACGGGCCGAAGAACTGGTTCGAAAATATGATTTTGTGATCAGCCGAGCTGTGACACGAATGGCGAATTTTTATCCTTGGGTAAAAAACAAAATTCGTAAGGAAGATTTTAACGAATTCCAGAATGGAATCTTATACCTGAAAGGTGGCGATGTGGACGAGGAAATGGATGAATTGAATAAGTCCTATGTCGTCTATCACCTGGACGATTACTTCAAAGAGGAGTTTTTTGAAACCAAAAAGGTGGTTTATCTTCCTTGGGAAGATAAGCGCTAATCTTCCTCCCCTCTTCCTTTTTTAATCAATTGACCTGAAAGCTTCGGATCGCATGCTGTCTTTTTCCAGCTTGATCGAGGTAAGTTGCTTTGATTTGATAAGTACCTTTATTTGCAGGCATTTTTAATTTAAAGGTTTGATCCCCACCCTCCTCATCCGAGGTAGCAGACCAGTAAATAACCGTTCGCCAATCCTTCATTTTTGATTCAGTCGGAGGAGAAAACAAGTCACTTTTTTCAAGGACTTTCGGGAGAATTCCCTGATAGTCCAAGTAAATCCCATTGGTAGGAATTGAGAAACCACCAAAGTCATTTTTGTAAGAACTGAAACTCAAAACACCGGAAAACACTTCCTCATTCAAATAAAAATTACGGGTCAAAACTTCCAGTTTTTCCAAACCTTTTGGATCAAATGCTGCCAATCGATCAGAGTCAAAAATCGGCATCGCATCTACGAGCATAAGGGGATTACTTTCAAAAATGCTTCCTCGAGCTTTATTTAAAATTCGAAATTCTTTTTGCTTTTGAATCGTTCTTACGGTGGTCTCTGGGACATATTCTTTTACCACTGTCTCCACGGATTCAAACCGCGTGTAATCATCCAAGTTATAAGTCACATCCTCCACAAAACCCGTCACGACTGGGAAGGGACTGCTATCAAATTCTTGAACAAAATACCCTTCGACTTGACCCGCGAGCAAAAGAGACTTGAGATACGGTTCATCCGCAGGACTGATTTCAAGGACTGGAAAATTAAACGCTGTTTTAAATGTTGTTTTTGGTGCCGGTGAAATGATGGCTAAATCCACCAAAGTCAAATTATTGTTGGCTTGGGCCACCATGAATCGCCAATTTTTCATTCCTCCCGTATCGAAAAACATCGAACCGGAAGCATCGGGGCGATCTGTAAACAAGGCAGACTTTGTACCATGTACCGAAAGGTAATAGAGCTGCGTGGTGTCAGGAGATTCTTGCTCTAGTTTGGCCTCGACGATATGACCAAATAACTCAGGAACTAGAATTCTTTTTTCAATAGACTCATATAGATCTTTGGAGGAAAGCTTACCCATGTCAGCTAGAAAGGGATTTTCGGCTGCGATTTGAAGTTCTTCAAGTGCAGCAACTCCAGTTGTGCTCAATTCCAAAAAGTCACCAGTGCCTAGATTGGTTGAATTCAGTTTCAATTGTTCGGCATTAATTTCTTGGCTGGCGAACATTTTCCGATTCGCAACTACCGCAGGTGGGATTTTTGAATTGAATATGGTTACAAACTCCTGAGTCAAGCCTGACTCTAAATCCAAATAGGGACTTACCCGGGTGAAGACACGAAGTAGGTAGTGATCAGAAGGAAGGTTATCTGGAATTCGCAGGTAATTGAAAGCCGATCCGGATGTTACCGGCATCTTAGCCAATGCGACAGATTCGTTGTAGCGATTGAGCAATTCGGCATAGACGATCTGAGAAGGCGAATTCCCTTGATCTGTTGAAACTGTAGCTTGAATCCAAATTCGTTCCCCTCCAAAATACACCGTCTTGGGAGTAGAAAACTGAATGGTTTCAGCCTTCATGGATGGACTTTGGCTAAACCCAAATGGCCCAAAAAGGAAAACTAAAAAGCAGCTCGCGAGTAGTGATTTTTTCAATTGATTCATCCTTTAATCCTCCCAAAAGTCAGGTTTCACATTGGACCCACGCTGCGTACAGTCCACACACTTCAAAGAAGAATATCTATATCCAATCGGGTTGAAAGCACCATCCGGAATAATCGGTCTTGCGGGGATATTCACTCCTGATTTGAACCTCGCCTCATAATCACGGACCAAAACGGTGTCCGAAGACAACACGCATTCCTTGTATTCCTCCACCTCTACCAGCCAAGGACTGACCTCTTGAATATCTACAAACAATCGCTCTTGACGTATTTTCCCCAAGCCTACTTGGCCAATGACAGGAACAGTGGGGTCCTGATCTTGCGTGATATTCCCACGAATATTGGAAGGCAGCGGGCTAAAGATGGACCCAAGATCATCGGTGTTTTTCTTCAATATCTCCCAGAATTCAGAGGCATCCTTGGTCAAGGCTTTTTGAGAAATTAAAATACTGTAACGAACTGACAGACGCTCATCCCCCTGATTGATCTGATTGATCGTCTGTCTGAATACAAACTGATCCTCAAATCTCGAGGAAGTTTCCAATACCAAATCCGAATTTCGCCTGGTTTTATAACACAAGTCTATTCTGTTGTTTAGGTCTCGAAGGACCACATTTTTAGAAACAGGATCATATTGGTACTGGGTAGTGATCGCCGGACGAAATGCCCATGTCTCATCGTAAGTCCAAAGAAAATCATCAGCATCACTCGTCCCTTTTGTAGTGAGGAAGATTTCTGCACCCGTTTCATTTTTCACAAAACCCACATCGATGATTTCTGGAGTAATCAAAGGAGTCAGCGGAATAGTAGAATAGCTGGTGCCATTTGGTAAAAATATCTTTAGCGTATAGGTGTCACTTTCCGAAATATTATGCTTGAATTCATAGCTCCCATTTCCAATGTCCTTCAAATTATATCGCTGCCCTGCGGAACTCTCCAAATAAACATTTGCGCCTGCTAGATTTGGGAAAAATCCACTTTCCCCCTGAATCGGACGAGTATAACTCAAGCTCAAAACACTTGGTATGCCTTCCGAATCCAAGTATCCTTCGACTACCAACACATTCAGATCTGTTGGCTCGATTTCTGGCTCAAATGGCTCTCTGCAGCTTGCCAGTAGAGCTAGAATTACAATCAGATAAAGTCGAAAATTTCTCATTAGAATCTGAAGTTGTAGGTGATAAATGGAATAGGTCTGGCAAAAATAGACAGCTGATAACCTCGTAATTGACCTTCAACCGGAGTGTAATAAACCGAGTACGGGTTACTTCTACCTAGTACATTGTATACACCAAGTGACCAAGAAGAATGCGCTAGTTTATTTACTTTGTGATTGCCTTCCAAGTTTATAGAAACATCGATTCGGAAGTAATCAGGAATTCGATAGGCATTCCGCTCAGAGAAATATACCCGCTCGGATCCTGCATATTCAAATTTGGAAATGGGTAGCGTTACTGGTCTTCCGGTGGAATAGTTTCCATTTACAGAAGCATTAATACGCTTACTCAATTCATAATTCGCAACCAAGACCACGTGATGCGGCTGATCGTAATTACTTGAATAAAAATCTCCCTTATTGATCTTTTCAGTACTTGGCTCATCAGATGTCTTAAGCAAAGATCGGGAATAGGTATAAGCCAATGATCCTTTCAAAGCACCTGTGTTCTTTTTCAGCAACAGCTCCACACCGTACGCTTTCCCTATGGAATTTAAAATATCCTGCTCGATACTTTCATTCAAAATAATCGAAGCGCCAGAGCGATAATCCAAGATATTGTTCATGTATCGGTAGTAAAACTCCGTAGAGAATTCCAACCGATTATTTGACAAGTTTCGATAATAGCCCACCGAAGCTTGTCCTCCCGTCTGAGGCTTAATGTAGGTGTCACTCAATTTCCAAGAGTCAGTTGGTGCGATCGCGGAAGTATTGGACAGCAAGTGAAGATTTTGACGCATGGTGTTGAATCCAAATTTAATCGAGGATATCGTGCTCAACGAATACCTTCCCGATACTCGAAACTCCGGACCATGGTAGGTTTTGACATTTTCCCCATTCTTAAAAGTCTGCTCTCCAATCACATTTCCTTCGGTAATCGGAGCATCTGGCACATAAAGGTTGATGGTTTGCGGACCATACATTTGATACAGCATGTATCGCCCCCCATAACTCAGGGAGAATTTTTCATTCACAAAAAACTCATCTCCGAAATAGATCGAAATTTCACGTGCCTGCTCATCTTCCAAATCTTTATTGATCACAATTGACTCGGAACCATATGGACTATTCGTGCCTGGGTTCAACTGGTAGTTGATCGCATGCAAACCAAATTTTAGGATATGTCGCTCGCTTTTTCGGTACTCTAGATCTGCACGAAGGTGGAGTTGCTTGACGTCAAATTTGAAATCAAATGAGTTCAAAGGATTATCCAGGCCAATGATTCCAAAATCATAGGTATCGTATCCTGCTGTGAATTTTCCTTCCAGTTGATCATTGAAAAAATGCCTCCAAGACAAGGCAAGGTTTAAGTTTTGATAGGAATAGGTCGTATCCTCGTCAAAACTGAATTCATCACTGCTGCGATAGCTGGTAAACTCCAAGCTGTTTTTATCATTGATCTGATGCTTGACATTGGCATTGAAATCATAAAAGGATGCCCGAGCACCATTTAAAGAAGCTTCATCATCCAATAAATCCAGCGCCCAATTGGAATAAGTAGTTCGACCTCCAACGATAAAAGTGGTGTTTTCTCCTATTGGACCCTCCACGCTCAATCGACCTGTCATGATTCCAATCCCGCCACTCACTTCCATTTTCTCCGAGCTTCCAAATTTTGGTGCCACTTGCAAAACAGATGAAAGTCTTCCTCCATAATTTACCGGCACAGACCCTTTGTAAAGCTCCACACCAGACACCATATCCGGATTGAAAGCTGAGAAGAAACCAAATACGTGTGAAGGATTGAATACCGTAGATTGGTTATACAAGATCAAATTCTGGTCGGCTGCTCCACCTCGGACATTGAAGCCCACACTAGCTTCACCCACAGTATTAACCCCTGGCATGGTCAGCAATCCTCGGATCACATCCACTTCACCCAATACCGCGGGCAGTCGCTTGACCTCAGCAATGCTGATGGATTGCACACCCATTTGCAGTTTATTGACATTGGAAAGTGCACCCGAACTCACCACAAACTCGTCCAGTGAAAGTACATTTTCCTCAATCCGCATGTCTAAAGTACCGTCACCCTGAAGGTCAATTTGCCGCTGCTCCTGGAATCCGCCAATGTTTTGGACCACAATTGTATGCCGTCCTTTTGGCAAGGTGAGTCGATACTTTCCTGTTTCACCGGTCACAATCTGGCTGTAATTCACCTTTTCCAATACAATCGCACCATTAATAGGCTGCCCTGATTCGATGCTATACACCACGCCACTTAGCGTAGCTGTTTTGGATTGCGGGTTGTCCGCCGCTCTACCGATGACAAATCGCTTATTTTTCGCGAATGCGTCCAGCGAATCGGAATCACCTGTCACTAAATCACTTCGCTCCTGAATCTGAAAATAATCCGAAGGGAAATCCATGCTGAGTTTTCTGCCTCGGGTAATCCAAACTTGATTGGAGGTATCGATCGTATAAGTCAGTCCAGTATTTGCAAAAATCTGATCCAAAGCATCCTTCAAATCCGAATTGGTCAATTGCAAATTGACTGAAATCTCCGCCACTTCATCGGCTTTGAAAAAAAATCGGTAGGCACTTTCATCCTCCATTCGGGCTGCAAATCTGTCGAAATTCATCCCGACAAACATTCCTGAGATTTTAGCCGGAGGCGCTTTTTGTGCAAAGGCCGTCTGAAAAAGAATACAGAGAAGGGAGAGCAGTAGCAGTTTTCTCATTTCGAAAATCCATTAAAAGTCCCCTGATCCGAAGCTCCAAGACCCGCTAGCACCACTAATGCCTGAGGCATGTCGCGCTTGAAAACAAGCCTTCTTGCCTTGAGTGCTTGATTGGCTTCCTTTTTCTCCAAACCCAATAAACTGATCGCTTGGGATTTGCGACTTACCGCTTCAAAATTCCCAGCATGCCAATAGAAAAAGTTTTCATATGCCACAAACTCTTTGGTGTATGCACCCAGCTGTTTTACTGGTTTAAGCTCTTTGTAATATTTCGCCAACACTTTTACTTCCCCATCTCCAAGGATTCTGTAAAACCCATTTCCATGATGCACATAGGACTTATTTCCCGGGAAGTTTCGGAATTCTGAACCGTCAGAAAGCACGAATCGCGCGACTTTCTCAGACTTAATCAAAATCTTTTGCTTATGAATTGGTTGGAAGGTGACCACCCAGTCGGCTTGGCTATCGTAAAGCAACGGTACATCCTGGTAATCCACTTCATTGATTCGGAGTGTGCCATTTCCGAAAGTCCGGCTGAGGTAAAAGGGATGCCCATCAAAATTCCGAGGAGAATCCGCATACAATCCTCCGCTGATCAATTCCTGAAAAAAAGGCAATTGCTCCTGATAGAGGGTAAGGTATGATTCGGATTCAGGATTATCCTGAGCTTGAGCCGCTCCTCCAAAAATCAGTAGAACCGAAAGAAAAAAGGTTATTTTTAGCATACCATCTGTTCAACGATAGTAGTCAAGAAATGAATAAAATCTTTGAAAATTATCATGAAAGGCTAAAGTAGATTTTAAATGGGAAACATCAACAATAAGCATTAAAAACATGATCAACCGAAGAACCGCTCTCAAATCTCTTGCATTAGGCACCGCCGCCCTGCCGCTCTCAGCAGCTAT
>JAHEBE010000154.1 GCA_024642365.1 Algoriphagus sp. | reverse complement strand
TCCATACATTTCCAAAAAAACGATAGCCGAAATGAATTTTGATCCGCTCCTGAAATTGAAGTTCAGTTCCAAGATTCAAGGAGGTTCCAAGTGCAAAATCATTTTTAAAATCCGAGGGATATGTCGTACTCATCCAAAAGGTCCGGAAATGAACCTTAGGTGTAAGGGTGATTTTTGGCTCTTTTTCTTGAGAGAATGAACTAAACGAAATCACACTTGCCATTAAAGCAATGACAAATTTCATTTGGCTTTACTTGCCTGAATTGCTGGAAATGGACCAAACTTATGCTGAGTTTCGGAGAACTCATCGGTATAAGGGCCAAATGGATGATCTAAAGGCTTCTTGGAAATATCAGGCCAATCTCCTGACAAATCCTTATTTGGGCGATCTAAGCTGTTGACATAAGCAGCCACATCCCAAGATTCTTCATCTGAAAGAATCGGACGCTCATAGGTGGCACCAAATGGCATATTTGCCCGAACATATCCTGCGAAACGTGAAAGCCTAAAAAGCCCAGCACCATTATTATAGCTATTTACCCCCCAAAGTGGAGGATAGGTATAACCTGTCCCATCAGGTTTCTGTAGGCCTTCACCATTTTCCATGTGGCAAGATTGACATTGTCTCGTATAGATACTTTTCCCTTTTATCGGATCAGCAGCACGATCTAAAAATGGAAGCTCGTATAGACCCACTCCATTTGGCTTTTCATCCTTTGGAACATCTTTACCGAGCCATTTCATGTAATCAACCATTGCCACCATTTCTTTACTAGAGACGGCCAAACCTTTTCCATTTAAGCTTCGCTCAAAACAATCATTGATTCTTTTCGGGATGTCTTCCATTTGACCGGATCGACCTCGAACTTTAGGATAAGTCGATGCTACCGCAGAATAATTATTTCCCAAGGGAGCGGTACCAGCTTGTAGATGACAGTTTTGGCAATTCATCCCATTGGACATTTTCAACACTTTCCCATTAGGCCCAAGATATTCTGAAGTATTCGCAATTAATTCCCGGCCATATTTGATTGATTCGGCATTTGGTTCTTCCTCTACTTTTGACCAATCGGGCGCTTGCCACATCCCTACCGGATCCATTAATGCTTTGGAGATAGGTGGAATAATTTCCGAACTTGAAGGCGCAATTGCTACTTCCTCTGAGGTAGGCACACCATTTTGATCTAGGTAAATAGCAAAACCAATTACCCCGACCAAAACTGATGAAAGGACTAACAGCCCGACAACCAGTGTAATTAATTGAAGAAAAGGTTTTCCTAGGTTATTCATAGCGTTTACTTTTTACAAAAATGGGAATTGAGCACTACTAAAAGTTGTGACTCTTATCACATGATCTTGAATTTAAGGAAAAGGCGAGTTGAATACAATTCAGCGAAGGGTTTCCGCAAGGAAAACTGCCCGATCTTCCACTTTACCTTGAATTTGGAAGTTACTCTCATTTTCCCAAAGCGAAAGCTTAACCTTATCGCCAAGCTTACATTCTGCCAGATAATTGATTAATACATTTTTTGCATCAATCTGATTTGATTTCAAAAAATCCTCCACCCAACGGATGTAGCTGGTATTGTTGACATGATTATTCAAATCAAGATCTGAATAGCGAACCGTCAATTCATCTTCAAAAGATAATTCACCAGAAATCCTGATACGTTCTGGTTGCCAATCTGGCTTTAAGTTTGGATCAAAAAGCGCTGCAGGTAAAACCTGAGCAGGACGCTCCAGTTTTTTGGTTTCGGTATTTAATAGCACCCAAGATGACATCGCAGACGCTAGTGCATTTCCTTTCAAATCGGTAATTAAAAACTCCCGAAACGCAATTAATTTATCTACCCCACGGCCTGCTGTGTAAACTTGAATCGGAGCTCCCCAACTTGGGAGGCTTGTAGCTTTAATATCAAATTTGGATAGCACCCAAATAAGGTTTTCCTTCATTAGATTTCTTCCGAAATCATCCGAATCAGCATGTCTCCAGGCAATTTCTTGAAAAAAATCAGCTAGCGAATCCAAGCGCAGCTTTCCATTAGGATGAACCTGGAAGGAACCCACTTCAAATTCTTTGCTGAACTGATATGATTCTAAATCATACATTTTTTTGATATTAGGTAGTGATCGAAAACACTTGCTTCCTGATACTTGCAAGGATGAAAATTCCGACCCCATTAAGTGCCACTAAGATAAATGAGGTTTTTAAATCAAATAAATCAGCAATAAAACCGATCAACGGCGGTCCAATCAAGAAACCGAAGAATGAAATCGTGGACACAAGGGCCAAAGCGACACTTGGCGAGTACAGTTTAGAACGTCCTGCGATACTATAGGAAACCGGAATAATCGAAGCGACGCCAAAACCAACCATTAGAAACCCTAACGTGGCAGCGAGAACGGTTGGCCAAAGCACTGCGGTGATAAGACCAAATGAAATCAATAAACCTGAAACCTGAATCACACGAATTTTTCCGAATCGATGCGTCACTTTATCAGTCAAAAACCTTCCTGAGGCCATCGACCCCATAAATGCAACATAGCCTAAAGCAATCAAAGAAGGATCCGCCTGAATGACTTTCTTAAAATACACACCACTCCAATCAAACATGCAGCCTTCGCACATCATACCCAAAAAAGCGATCAAGCCGATGCGAAGCAATAAGTCATCAGGCTTCCTGAGGACTAATCCCCCCTCTTCTGAAACTTTCCGTTCTTTTACGATATAACCTTGTGCAAAAAAAATAATCACAAATGACAATCCAGTCACAATGAAATAGTGAATCGCTGGAGATACATCTAAAAAGATCATTCCTGCACCGATTCCTGCTCCTGTAAATCCCGCCATAGACCACAACCCATGAAAAGAGGCCAAGATGCTTTTCCCCATTTGATCTTCCAAATCCAAGGCTTGTGTGTTCAAAGAGATATTCATGATATTCCCCAGCATACCATAGCAAATCAAAACTGGAATAATTAACCAGGTGGTGGGCGCAAGACCAATTAAGGGTAAAGTAAGTGCGTAGGCGAAACTCCCAATCATTATTACCCTTCTACTTCCAAATTGATGGACAGACCAACCGGCGATCGGTAATCCTATCATTGACCCCAATGGAAGAAATAATAATAACGTCCCCAATTGGCCTTCAGAAAGCTGAAACTTGGCTTGGATATCTGGTATTCGAGCTGCCCAGCTTGCGAAGCATAGGCCAATAAAAAAGAACATGCTTCCCAGCGCGATTCTTCTTTTGGAAAGTGGATTCATAAACTAAATAGGTTTAAAGGCAATCAAAAGTAAAAAAGATTGGTAGAAATTACGGTATTGCGTTTTATTGGCGGGAAGAAACTATTTTGTAGAAATCTGGTTTTAAAGAAAAATAGGATATGGAATTTATAATAGTCGGAGTAATAATCGCCACAATCATCCTTTTCATTCGGTTTATTATCAAAAAGGTATTTAACTAAAAAAAGCCACTATCCGATTGGAAGTGGCTTTTTCAATTTTTTGGTATAGTTAATTTGGGAGCTTATTGGCAAATCGACCATACGTCCAAGTACCTGCCACAGCAGCTAATAAAGTCACGATAATTACCGTAAATCCACTACCAATCTGTGCAAATAATGGTCCTGGGCATGCGCCAGTCAAGGCCCAACCTAATCCAAAGATCAAGCCTCCAAAAATTTGCCCTTTTCGAAACTCCTTGGTTGGAATATTTATTTTTTCTCCAGCCATGGATTTGATTCCTAGCCGCTTGATCAACTGAATAGAGATTATCCCGGTTACGATAGCCGATCCAATCACACCGTACATGTGGAATGAAGTCAATCGAAACATTTCCTGAATTCTAAACCATGAAATAATCTCTGCTTTGACAAATACGATCCCGAATAGGATTCCCAAAATCAAATACTTAACCAATGCAAGACCCTTTTCCCCATCTACTTGGGCATTTGGGGCATCACATACAAATTCATCTGCTTGTTTTTCTAATACTTTCATCGTTCAACAATTAAAATCCTACAAGTTTCATTAGGGGGCCAAGAAATAAATGGGTCATCAAAAAGCCTCCTATCATAAAGCTCATAGTCGCCACTAACGAAGGCCATTGAAGGGAACTGATTCCCATGATCGCATGTCCTGAAGTACATCCTCCAGCATAGCGCGTCCCAAATCCTACCAGAAATCCACCAAACACTAGAAATACAAGACCTTTCCCAGTGAATACATTTTCCCAAGAGAAAATATCTGCCGGCATCAGGCCTGAAAAATCTGTGATTCCCAGCGCTGCCAACTCTGCTTTAGTTCCCTCAGCTATTAGAAGCTCATTTGGATTGGAAAGAAATACAGATGAAATAAATCCTCCGATTAAAATCCCGAGCACGAATACCAAGTTCCAGGTTTCTTTTCGCCAATTATAGCTAAAGAATGGAATGCCTGAAGGAATACAAATTGCGCAAACGTGGCGCAAGGAGGACGAAATACCAAAGGTCTTATTCCCCAGGATCAACAATGCCGGAACCGTCAAACCCACCATCGGGCCAGCTACGTACCACGGCCAAGGCTGGGATATCCATTCTATAAATTCATTCATAATCATAAAGTTAGGGTAATTTATAATGATAGATGGCAGGTCTGCTCAACCTGCCATCTCATTGATCTTCAGTTTTTAAGAATTAAAGCAAGGTAGTCGGACAAACGTAATCTGAAACCTCAAATTTCTCTGACTCCTTAATTGCTTTGAAACCACCTTTTACATCGATTAGATTATCATATCCTCTTGCTCTCAAGATGGAATTGAATACCATAGAACGATATCCACCTGCACAATGCACATAATAAGTCTTGTTTTTGTCGACTTTCACCATGCTTTCATTGATGTAATCTAATGGTGCATTTTCAGCATCAAGTACATGCTCCGAAAGGAATTCTGAATTCTTTCTCACATCCAAAATATGGATGTTCGCGTCCTTAGCCTTTATTTTAGCTAATTCTTCTGCAGTGATCGATTGAATGTGGTCAACCTCATTTCCAGATGCCGCCCAAGCGTCAAATCCATCTTTTAGATATCCCAACGAATAATCATAACCTACTCGAGCTAATCTTGTCACCACTTCTTCTTCACGACCTGGCTCAGCGACAATTAAAATCTCTTGTTTCAAATCTGGTATCATCGCCCCTACCCAAACAGCAAAGCTTCCGTCGATTCCAATATTGATGGAGTTTGGTACAAATCCTTTGGCGAAGGATTGTGGATCTCTTGTATCTAAGATGACAGCACCAGTTTCATTTGCAGCAGCTTCAAACTCGGAAGGATTAAGAGCTCTTGCTCCTCTTTCCAATACCGCATCGATACTATCATAGCCCTGAATGTTCATCATAACATTCTGTGGGAAATAAGCAGGAGGAGGGGTCAATCCCGTGATTACTTCTTTTATGAATTGCTCCTTAGTCATTTCCTGAAGTGCATAATTTGTCTTCTTTTGGTTACCTAAGGTGTCTGAAGTCTCCTTGCTCATATTTTTGCCACAAGCTGAACCTGCTCCGTGCGCCGGATAAACAATCAAATCATCAGAAAGAGGCATGATCTTATTTCGAAGTGAATCATACAAATGACCTGCAAGCTTATCTTGTGTCAAATCTTTGATTACTTTCTGTGCTAAGTCTGGTCTTCCGACGTCACCGATAAAAAGGGTGTCTCCGGTAAAGATTGCCTCTGCTTTTCCTTCTTCGTTGAAAAGTAGGAAGCAAGAACTCTCCATGGTATGTCCAGGAGTATGAATCACTTTAATTTTTGCTTTACCAACATTGAATTCCTGACCATCTTTTGCAATGATCGCCTCGAATCCCATTTTCATAGTGGTCGGTCCGTAAACAATAGGAGCTCCTGTCTTAGCAGAAAGATCCATATGCCCTGATACAAAATCAGCATGGAAGTGTGTCTCAAATACGTACTTGATTTTCGCATTTCTTCGCTCAGCTTTTTCAATGTATGGCTGAACTTCTCTTAGCGGATCAATTACTGCAGCTTCTCCATCTGATTCAATATAATAAGCTCCTTGAGCTAGACATCCGGTGTAGATTTGTTCGATTTTCATATGGTTATATTTTTATTTTTCTAAGGAAATGTAAAATTAGGCAGGCCTGATTTTAGACAAAATGACTTTTGTCACACGACTATACCTCTTTTAAAACGTTTGATTGAATAGTTTTGATCAATTGATGCGCAGGAACTACCCCTGATTCTCTCCATAAGATTTTTCCTTTCTGAAAAAGAATTAAGGTAGGTACTCCTCTTACTTGAAATTTACTCGCAGCAAGTTGATTTCGGTCCACGTCCACTTTCACAATTTTGACTTGATCGCCCAATTGTTTTGCGGTATCTTCCAAAATAGGCTGCATCATTTTACAAGGTCCACACCAAGTAGCAAAGAAATCCACCAAAACGGGGGTATCTCCATCGATTAGTTCCTGAAATGATTTTGGTTTACTGCTCATACCTTCCAAATTTAATTTACACAACAAAAGTAGGGGGCAAATCAGTTCAGCTCAGTAATTTTTATCACACTACATCGCATCACCTATCCCAGGCAAGTTTTAAAATGTGCTAAAATTCCCCGAGTTGGAGATTATTTTTTTATTTTCGCCTCTCTAATTTCTTTTATAAATGCTCAATTTCAAGCAAATCAATAATGTGACTGGCTGGCTGATCTTTGCGGTCGCAACCTTGGTATATATTTTAACTGTCGAACAAACTGCCAGTTTCTGGGATCCAGGGGAATTTATTGCAGTTTCTTACAAACTAGAAGTACCCCATCCTCCAGGAGCGCCATTTTTCCTTTTGGTCTATCGGATGTTTAGCTTTTTTGCATTTGGAGATACTTTGCAGATAGCTTATTGGATGAATGTCGGAAGTGCTGTATTCTCAGGATTCACGATTTTATTTCTTTTTTGGTCCATTACGCTCTTTGGAAAGCGATTATTCCAGATTCAGGAAGGACAGGAAAGTAAAGGTCAAACCATCTCATTAATTGGAGCAGGAATAGTAGGGTCATTAGTCTACACCTTTAGCGATAGCTTTTGGTTTTCGGCAGTAGAAGCTGAAGTTTACGCCATGTCCTCATTCTTCACGGCGATTGTTATTTGGGCATTTTTGAAATGGGATGTGATCAAAGATCCTAGAGAAGAGAATAAGTGGATGATTTTTATCGCCTATCTCGTAGGTCTTTCGATAGGAGTTCACTTGCTGAATTTGGTGACGCTTCCAGCACTAGC
>JAHEBE010000153.1 GCA_024642365.1 Algoriphagus sp. | reverse complement strand
GCTAATTCTACGTGAGCAGCGTTTCCGACCTCTGTAGTAATCGGAATATTCAAATGGTGACGAACAATTTCCATCCATTTTAATCCTTCCTCACCGACACCTTCAAATGAACCCGGTCTAGTTCTAGGTTTCCAGATACCCGCTCTAAAAAGTTGAGGAACCGTATTCTCTTCCTTCATCTCTTTGCAGATTTGCTCAATCTGCTCAGGTGTCTCTGCGGAGCAAGGTCCTGCAATAATCAATGGAGAAGTCAATCCGAGTCCCCAATCTTTAATTTGTTTGTGTGCTTTCATGGTACTGAGCTTTAAATGAAAAAAGCCCGGGTCTTTCGAACCGGGCTTTTGTGTTTATATTTTCTTTTAGTTTTTGGCTAGACAATACACAGCTCCGATTCGATTTTGGCTTCGAAAGTAAAAGTAAAAGAAGGTAAAATATATCGCTGCTGTGAATAACATGTCTCAAAAATAGGGGCGTACTTTTTAAAAACAAAATTATTTTTCCCCTTCTTCATTATCAAATCACTAATACTTTTAGCTATTCATTGATTTTTATCCAAATGATCAAAAATATTTGATCTAAACAGATTAAAATTCTGTTTTAAATTGAAAAATAGGTGATAAGTTTTGAAAATAATTTTTTAGATTTTTTTTCAAGATTCTAAAAATGGGCAGGCCTCAATAAAATTTGGGGCGGTATTTAGAAAAATGCCAAGACCATTTTTTATTCCAAGAGATTAAATGAATTCGAAGGAGTCAATAAGCCTAAGAAAAAGTCTGAAAAAAATGGAAAAGTCTGGTTTCTTCTTTTTCATTTATCGCAACAAAACCTAAGCTCAAGCTGTTTTTTTGATATCTTTGCCAATTATTTGCCCCAAATGCCAGTAAAATCCAATATTTCTTTCGAAAACATGGAAGTCGCTTTTGCTTCCAAATCCGATGCAGAGCTCAGAAAAGTTTACCTGGTTTTTGCCTTGCTGAACAATAAGTTTGTTTCTGATCTCGGAATAACCCTGACTAACATTTCTTTCAAATTGCGTCTTCCCATAAAAGGGTTGATGAAACAAACCATGTTTGGTCACTTCTGTGGGGGTGAAACTATTGCTGAAACTATTCAGGCTTGTAAAAAGCTTGAATCATTTGGAATCGAAAGTATCCTTGATCTTTCAGTAGAGGGTAAAGGCGATGAAGAAAGTTTCGATAAAACTACAGAAGAGATCTACCAAACCTTAGTAGAGTCAGCAAAAACTGATTACATGCCTTTTGGAGTCTTTAAAGTAACAGGCTTGGGGGATTACCATATTATGGAGAAAATTCAGGCTGGTGAAGAGTTGAATGAAGAGGAAATAGCAGCTTTTGACCGAACCAAAGCACGGGTGGATCGACTTTGCAAGGCAGCACATGATTTGGGTTTGAAAATTCTTGCAGATGCCGAAGAGTCTTGGTTTCAAAATGTGATCGATGAATTGGCATATTCTGCAATGGAGAAGTACAACCAAGAAAGGTGTGTGGTGTATAACACATTTCAGATGTACCGTCACGACTCATTGGAGCGATTAAAAAAGGCGAATGAACTCGCAAAAGAAAAGGGGTATATTTTCGGAGCAAAGCCAGTTCGAGGAGCATACATGGAGAAAGAGCGAGAAAGAGCTGAGGAAATGAACTACCCAAGCCCGATTCAGCCAAACAAAGCAGCAACAGACCGAGACTATGATTTGGCCTTGCGATATTGTCTATCCAATGATGTCTATTTGGTATCTGGCTCCCACAATGAAACCAGTAATCTTCTTCTTACAGAATTAATCCAAGAAAATGGCATTGACCCAAATTCGGATCGCGTCTTTTTCTCCCAACTGTATGGGATGAGTGACAATATTTCATTCAATTTGGCAAAGGCGGGATTTCGCGTGGTGAAATATGTACCCTATGGTCCTGTAGAAAAAGTAATGCCTTATTTAACTCGGCGAGCTGCAGAAAACTCAAGTATTGCAGGTCAAAGCAGCAGAGAGTTTGAGTTGATCAAAAGAGAAATGCGAAGAAGAAAGCAGAAATAAAGGCTTTCGATTCCCATTTAAAAGCAATATTAAAATCAGTGGACATGAAACTGTCTGCTTTTTGAAATGAAAAATAACTTCAGAAGAGTATAGACCTTCTGGCAAATCGAATAAAAATGCAAGTTTTAAGCGAACAGGAATTAGAAAGACGTAAGGATCGAGAAGAGCTAATGAAGCTGGGGATTAACCCTTATCCTGCGGAAGCTTTCCCGATAAATGTAACAGCAGAGGATATTCATCGAAATTACGAAAACCGAAAGACTGACTATAAAGATATCATGATCGCTGGTCGATTGATGAGTCGACGGATCATGGGCTCAGCCTCTTTTGGGGAAATTCAAGACGCCACTGGAAGACTGCAATTTTATATTCGTCGAGATGATATTTGTCCAAGTGAAGATCCTACACTATACAATACGGTATTTAAGAAGTTGTTGGGAATAGGAGATTTCTTGGGATTGAAAGGCTATATTTTCACTACACAGACTGGCGAGATTTCCCTGCATGTGACGGAAATGAAGGTTCTTTCAAAGTCTGTAAAACCCCTTCCGATTGTCAAAAGAGATGAGGAGGGCAACGTACATGATGGATTCACTGATCCAGAAATGCGTTATCGACAGCGATATGTGGATTTGACTGTAAATCCAGAGGTGAAAGATACCTTTGTGACTCGCTCAAAAATCATTTCCCAAATGCGTCGTTATTTTGACGATCATGGTTGGCTTGAAGTAGAAACTCCAATTTTGCAAGCAGTACATGGCGGTGCTGCAGCGCGGCCTTTTGAAACCCATCACAACACCTTGGATATGCCGCTTTTCTTGCGGATTGCCAATGAACTTTATCTAAAAAGATTAATAGTAGGTGGATTTGATGGCGTTTATGAGTTTGGGAAAATGTTCCGCAATGAAGGAATGGATCGTACTCATAATCCGGAATTCACTTCCATGGAAATCTATGTAGCCTATAAAGACTACATCTGGATGATGGAAATGGTGGAAGAATTAATCGAGCAAGTTTGTGAGAAAATCCATGGAAAAACAGAAATCCAAGTAGGAGACAAAAAGATTGAATTTGCTGGACCATACCGTAGGTTGACGATGTATGATTCCATTAAAGAATATGCAGGAATCGACGTTAGCCAATTGGATGAAACTGGCCTAAGAGCAGTTTGCAAGCAACTCGCTATTGAAGTGGATGATACCATGGGAAGAGGCAAATTGATCGATGAAATCTTTGGTGCAAAAGTGGAAGCGAATTTGATTCAGCCGACCTACATCACAGATTATCCAATTGAAATGACTCCTTTGGCGAAAAAGCATCGTACTGAACCTGGATTGGTGGAGCGATTTGAGCTTTTTGTCAATGGAAAGGAAATTGCAAATGCCTATACGGAGCTGAATGATCCTATCGATCAGCGCGAGCGATTTGAAGAGCAACTGAAACTGGCCGCTAGAGGGGATGACGAAGCAATGGCTATGGATGATGATTTCTTACGTGCCTTGGAATATGGAATGCCTCCGACTTCTGGATTGGGGATAGGGATTGATCGTCTGACGATGTTACTTACCAATAAAACCACGATTCAGGAAGTTCTATTTTTCCCACAGATGAGACCTGAGAAGAAAGCAGTGGAAATGACAGAGGAGGAGAAAATCATCTTTGAATTATTGAAAGTAGATTCTCCTGCAGATTTAGCCGACTTAAAATCAAAAGCTGGTCTTAGTGGAAAAAAGTGGGATGTGGCGATGAAAGGCTTAACTGGAAAGGGAGTTGCAATAGTGACAAAAGAAGCTGATTCGATAACTGTGGCATTAGCAGATTAGTAATTATTTAAGAAAGAAATAAAAACCGGGCTGAGAGGCTCGGTTTTTTTTGTGATAAAATTGGCCCCTTTCAAATTCTTTGCCGCCGTGAGTGTCCCCACTCATGGCTTTTTAATATAATTTTTAGTCAACTTGACCAATCTTTATTAGAGTCTAGAGCCTTTCACCGATGTGTGTTAAAAACCCAAATCGATCCAAGCCATTTTCATAAAACTCAAAGGAAGAATAATGATAATCTAGCGGGCTGTCTGCTAGCATCCACTTCCCCCTACAAGGATTATTGTGGACATAATCGAGTTTTTGAAAAAGCACTTTTTGAGTGAAAAGTTCAATTGGAAGCGAATCTCTTTGCCAAAATGAATTGCTTTTATTGGATTCATCCACTTTAAATTTTTCCAAAAACTGGACATCATTCTCTTTTAGATTTTGAAGAAATTGATGACCTGTGAACTTTAAGAAACTAGCATGTGGAGATTCCTTTCCATTCATTTCTAATAGTTCCCAAATTAGATGAATGTGGTTTGGCATAATCACAAAACCATAAATCCGAATCAGTTTTTTTGAATGAAGGTAATTCAGGCTGGAAATAATGATCTCTTTGAAACTCTCTTTTTTCAATAGAGGGAGCCAATTATGAATCGTTGCTGTAAAAAAATAGATTTTCTCAAACTCCATTTTTTTGAATATTTCCTCAATTTAAGCAGAAATCACGTGAGTGGTGACACTCACCTGGGCTGTAAGTTTCCATTGTAAAAAGTGGGATTTGGCGATGAAAGGCTTAACTGGAAAGGGAGTTGCAATAGTGACAAAAGAAGCTGATTCGATAACTGTGGCATTAGCAGATTAGTAATTATTTAAGAAAGAAATAAAAACCGGGCTGAGAGGCTCGGTTTTTTTTGTGATAAAATTGGCCCCTTTCAAATTCTAAATATGCTCTTTCAATTCCTTATCTTAGAATTCAAAGCAACGCCTAATGCCAAAATACACGCTTCACATTAACGGAACTGAGAAAGTTGTCGATGTTGATTCGGATACACCATTGTTATATGTCCTTCGGGACCAACTTGAATTGAATGGCCCCAAATTCGGATGTGGGCTAGCCCAATGTGGGAGCTGCATGGTTCTTATTGATGGAGAAGCTGTGATGAGTTGCATTCGGCCAATTGCTTCTCTCAGTGATTCTAAAGTCGTCACTCTGGAAGGGTTGGCAGATAGCAGGGGATTACTTCATCCAGTTCAGGAAGCATTTTTTCAAGAGCAGGCAGCCCAATGTGGCTATTGCCTCAATGGTATGGTGATTAGTGCTGTCGGTTTGCTCAATAAAAATTCATCACCCAATGAAGATGAAATTAAAGAGGCCTTAGGTGTGAATTTGTGTCGATGCAGTGCGCACACACGGATAATCAAAGCAATCAAACGAGCCGCCAAAAACCTTTAAGGTTATGACAGAACTGCTTAACACATCCAGAAGGAAATTTCTTAAAAACATGGGCTATCTCAGCGTTGGTTTTCCTCTGCTCAATTCCTGTGCGGCGGAGCAGGATCCTAGTATAGCTGCTCGAATCAATTTTGATGGAGATCTGCCTGGAAGCTTACGCAACGCCAAAACAGTAAACGCTTGGTTACAAGTTTTGGAAGATGGTCGCGTGAAAGTTTTCTCAGGAAAAGTAGAATTAGGTCAGGGAATCCAAATGGCTATCCGTCAAGTAGCAGCCGAGGAATTGGATCTGCAACTGGATCAAGTAGAGGTTCATCTTGCAGAAACAGGTCTTACTCCCGATGAAGGATACACAGCAGGTAGCGGTTCTGTACCAAATAGCGCCATGTCTGTTCGCTATGCAGCTGCCACTGCAAGGCAAAAATTATTGGAACTCGCAAGTATAAAACTTGCTGCGCCCATAGAGGAATTGGTTTTTTTCGATGGTAAAGTGAAAGTCAAAAACTCCAAAAAGACGCTAAACTTGGCGGAAATTCTGGATGGCGCTCAGATAGACATGGAAGTTAAAGTTCCTGTGGCGATAAAGGTGAATACCGATTATCGCTATGTGGGAAAAGCAATACTACGGTCCGAAGTCCAGAATATGGTTCGAGCCGAAGCCTATTATATTCAAGATTTGAGATTTCCTGGAATGGTTCACGCACGAGTGTTAAGACCAAAGGGATATAATGCCAAGCTGCTGAGTTTGAATTTGGATAACTTGAGTTCTGAAGTTTCAGGCGTAATCAAAACAGTGGTAAATGGAAGCTTTGTTGGAGTAATTGCCGAACGAGAATACCAAGCTATAAAGGCAGAACGATTTCTCCGGAATCATTCAGAATGGGAAACTGGGGCTTCATTTCCAGATCAAAGTGAACTTTATTCTCATATCAAAGCGATTGCTGATCCGATCCAAACTGTACGAAATGACGGGGATGTTGATCGGGAGTTTCTTGGAAATCAAACCTTCAAAGCAGCCTATACCAAACCTTATATTAAGCATGCAGCCATGGGCCCTGCTTGTGCCATCGCTATTTATAATGGGGATCTACTTCATATTTGGTCCCATAGCCAGGGTATTTACCCGATGCGTAGAGCTATAGCCGCAATGCTAAATATGGATGAATCCGAAATCCACGTTACCGCTGTGCCAGGTGCTGGATGTTTTGGGCACAGTACAGCCGATGATGCTGCTGCCGATGCTGCAATACTTGCTTTGAGTTATCCAAATTATCACGTCAGAGTTCAGTGGTCTCGGGAGGATGAACATTTATGGGACCCTTTCGGATCAGCTATGATTATGGAGTTGGAAGCAAATCTTGATGAGAGTGGAAGGATAAAAGCTTGGAAATCTAATGTCTGGACTGACTCTCATAGTATGAGGCCTAATGATGATCCAGCAACACTTTTGAATAGTCGCTACTTCGAAAAACCTTTCAAATTGACAAATAGAGGCTATTTAGCCGGAGGCCATCGTAATGCAGACCCCTACTATACTATTCCAAATTTGCAGGTAAATGCCTTCTTCTTTGATGGTCCATTGCGGGTGTCCTCTTTGAGGAGCTTGGGGGCTTATATGACCATTTTTTCCATCGAATCATTTATGGATGAATTGGCTGAAAAGGCAGGTAAGGATCCTTTAGAATTTCGCCTAACACATCTAACTGATGAGCGAGCTAGGGCGTTGATTCTGAAGATTAAAGAGATGACTGGCAATGAAGTGTTGAAGGAGGGAGAAGGATTGGGTTTTGCTTTTGCTCGCTATAAAAATAACACCGCCTACGCGGCCGTTGCTGCTAAGGTTTGGGTGGATCAAGTCACTGGAAATTTAATATTGAAAAAATTGTGGGCTACTGCTGACGTGGGTCAAATCATCAATTTGGATGGGATAAAAAATCAGATCGAGGGAGGGATGATCCAGGCTGCCAGCTGGACTTTGAAGGAGCAAGT